>DAOUAY010000330.1:0-4753 GCA_034432995.1 Anaerolineae bacterium
GTAATCGGTAATCGGTAATGAGTGCGATGCAGGATGATACGTGATGTGTGAAGGTTAATCGCGCATCACGGTTTCAAAAATCCGTTCAAATCCGTTCGATCCGTTGACAAAGCTGGCTGCAACAACACGATGCGTCGCTTGCCGATCTGGAAGCGGTCTGCGCGGCGGTAGGCTTCGTGCATGGGCGTTTGGCCCTTGTCGGAGGCCACGGCGACGACGGCGCTGGGCGACAAGACGGGACGCAGCGCCTCTAACATTCGCCACAGCGGATCAAACCCGGTATCGCCCTGCCACGTCGACAAACGATTGTACGGCACGTCCGCGATGACGACGTCCACTGAAGCCGCACCCAACACGGTGATGATGTCCGCCTCGTCCAGCGCGTCGGCCTGAAAAAGAGCGATTGGGATAGAACGACGCTCAGTCAAAGCCAGCAACCGCTCGCGCAGCCGCTCTGCGCTTTCCAACGCCTCTTCGTGCGAACGTTTGCCGTAATCCGCCCACAACCACTCGAGTTCCGCGGTGCGCCGGTCCAGGCCGGGCAACGTCAGCAAATCCAGATTGCGGCGGGCCAGATCGAGCACAAGCGCATCGATGTCCGAAGCGGCAATGGACGCGATGCGCTCCCCGTGCAGATACGCCAGGGTCGCCAGGTGATACGCGCCGCCGCAACACGGATCGTAGAGGGCGACCGGCGCGGTCAGGCCGTCCGCCGCACGCAGGGCCAGACAGCGCTGGAAGATTTCACTGACCAACCGCACCGGGAACGCCGGATGACCGGGCAGGCTGTAGAACACCCGTCCACTGGCGTAGTCGGCCTCGTTTCGGCGTTCGGCGGCGAAAAGGTACGGCATCTTTACCTCAAAACTCGAAGCTGAAGCATCGAGCTGAAAGAGCGAAGCCCCTCCGGGGCTAAAACCTCAGCCCGAAGGGCTTTGCCCTTTTCGTCCGGTGCTTCAGCGCCGGGCAACCTCAAAACTCGAAGCTAAAGCATCGAGCTGAAAGAGCGAAGCCCCTCCGGGGCTAAAACCTCAGCCCGAAGGGCTTTGCCCTTTTCGCCCGGTGCTTCAGCGCCGGGCAACCTCAAAACTCGAAGCTAAAGCATCGAGCTGAAAGAGCGAAGCCCCTTCGGGGCTAAAACCTCAGCCCGAAGGGCTTTGCCCTTTTCGCCCGGTGCTTTAGCGCCGGGCAACAGGCTACCGAAACGCCAGCCCGATCTCATCCGCCACGCCGCGAATGTAGGCGGCAGACAAACGGTAATCCTCTTCGGCGTGCAGATGCTCGATCATCAGCGGCGTGTCCGGGTCGAGTTTGTCCAACTCGCGCAGCAGGGTGCGGTAGTCGAGATAACCCAGGCCAGGGCGGACTTCGTCGAGATGCGTGGTCAACCTCGTAGCGAGCAACGTGTCTTTCGCGTGGCAGCTTTTGATGTGCGGGCCGAGTTTGGTGAACCACTCGCGGATGAGCGCAGCGTTCTCGAAATAGCACTGCGGGCTGTTGATGACATTGACCATATCCACGTGGACGCCGAAGTGCGGGCGGTCAATCGCTGCCAGTAAACGCAGGTAGCTGTCAGCGCTGTCGGGATACATCCACGGCATCGGCTCTAGCGTGTAGTACGTGCGCCTGGGCTTCACCGCATCGATGATCGTCCGCACGCTCTCCACAATCAGAGTGAAGGTCTCGTCTGTGAGATTGGACGGGTGCGGGCCGTCCCAGGGTTCGCCGCGCGTCCCGGCTATATTCACGCAGCAGCGCGCGCCGATCTCGTCGGCCAGCGCCAATTGCGTTTGGCATGTCTTCAGCGCCGCTTTGCGCGTGGCTTCATCCAAACTCAGCGGATTGCTCCACGCGCCCACCTCGGCGATGACGATGTCCGCCTGCTCCGCCGCTTCGACATAGGCGCGGATCGTCGCCGCATCTGCATCCGCCCCAACCGGGCAGTACGCCGCGCCGTACCGCTCGCGCTGCAACGCCGCGATCCAGGAGTCGGGCGTCATGTCGTCTACAAAAACAGGTGCTCCAAGTCGCATAAAAAGCCTCCTTTAGCTATCAGCTTTCAGCAGTCAGCTATCAGCCGTGTGGTTGATGTGTTGTCAGCACTGTTATAGTGAACTCAACCGCCTGGACACATTCCGGCAAGCGGCTTCAAGGAAAACTAAATCATCCTCGGTATTCGCCGTGGAAGCCGCGCCATGCCCGTGCGTGATGTGAACGTCTTCCAGCAGCAGCGCCAGTTGCAGCACGTCACCGTTCAACGCCACGTCACACACCGCCGGATCGAAGACGTCGTCCGGCGCATCGAGCGGGTGGCCCTCCTGGTATGGGAAGTGCAGCATGAAGATCGAACTGCCGGGCAGCGCGTTTCCCCCGCCGGTACAGCGCGCGTACTTCCCCTCGGCAATAAATGCGTCTTCGAGGATGCCCCGTATCCGGTCGCCCAACACTGCCAGGCGCGGATAGATCTCGGCCTCGTGCTTCACCAGATAGCGCAACATCGTCGTCGCCGCCAGCATCGAGGCCGGATGACCGGAGTACGTGCCGCCGGAGAACTTCACCCGGCCCCCACCCGCTCGCCCCGCGAGATTCATGATGTCGGCGCGCCCGGCGACGGCTGCCACCGGCATCCCCCCGCCGATGATCTTGCCAAAGGTCGCCAGGTCGGGCCGGACGCCATAGAGCGCGCCCGTGTCGCCTGCACGGAAGCGGAATCCGGCGATGACCTCATCGAAGATCAACACCACGCCGTGCTGCGTGGCAAGTTCGCGGGCGGTCTGCAGGTATTCGCGCGTCGCCGGCATAAAGCCGCCTGCGCCCATGAACGGTTCGACGATGAAGCACGCCGCGCGGTCGCCATACTGCCGGAAGTGAGCGCGCAGCATCTCCGGGTCGTTGAAGCGCGAGACCACCACTTCTTCGCACACGGCGGATGACAGCCCCGCCGTTTCGACGTGCTGGTAGCCTTCTGCCCCGTGGTATCCGATCCCCTTGAGCGACCAGGGATGCGCGCCGTGCCAGCCGCCGCCGACCTTGAGCACCACATCGCGCCCGGTGAACGCGCGCGCCAGCAAGATTGCGTACATCGTGGACAGGGTGCCGCTGGTGGTGAAGCGCACGCGCTCTGCACCCGTGCGCGCGCAGAGCAGTTCGGCAGCCTCGACCTGGTAACGCTCGGTGAAGCCGGTTTGCAGGCCCACCCCGTCCGCGAGAGCCTGCGACACCGCCGATGTGACGACCTCCGGGTTGTGCCCCAGAATGTTGGCGAGATGACCCTGCCAGAAGTCGAGGAAGCGGTGACCATCCTCATCCGTGACCCACGCGCCGTGGGCAGCGGCGATGCGCGGCGGGAAGGGCTGCATCAGGCGCAGCGTGTGGCTGCCGCCGTCGACCAGCACGCGCTGCGCCCGCTCGTTCAAGGCCGCCGATTTCGGCGCGCGCGCGGCGTACTCGGTCCGTAATTCACCTAAAAGTTGCGTGTAGTCTCGTTTTTTCATATCAGCGTCAGTTCGATCACCGGCACGACCACGTCCGGCTGCTTGACCGGCAGTTCCAACACGAGGACATCGTCGCCAATTTGCAACTGACTCGCCGACCACTCGGTGGGTTTGAGCGCCACCTCGCTCCCATCGTGGAGGAATCGAGCATAACTGACCTTGCCAGCCAGTTCCGGGACAATCAGGTGCTTGAAAGGCCAGGCGTACACGTGGATGTACACCTTGTCGCCGTTCTGCGTGAGGCGGCAATCGCGCGGCGCGGGATAGTCGCTTTGCGTGCAACCGTAGATCGCCTCGCCGTGCAGCGCCATCCAGTCGCGGTAAACCGCCAACGCATTCAGCGCGCGCGGGTCGAAGGTCCCCAACGAGGTCGGCCCGACGTTCATCAGCAGGTTACCGCCGCAGGCCACGGTGTTGATCAGCATACGGATCAGTTGCCCCTCGTCCTTCCAACTCGCCTCATCCCGGTGATATCCCCAGCTCCCGCTAAACGTCTGACATGCCTCCCACACCACCGGTTCGCCGTCCACCTTCACCCACTCCAACGGCTGCACCTGCTCCGGCGTGTAGATGTCCGCCGCGACAGGCAGATCCAAGCGGTTGTTGAGGATGATGTGGGGCTTCAGTTCGCGGATCAGCGCGTAGAGTTTCTCACTCTCCCAATCATCGCGCCCCTTGCCCGGCAAGCCGAGGTAGTCGCTTTTCGGATAGGAGAAATCGCACCACAGGATGTCCGGGTCGAACTGCGTGATCAACTCGCGCACCTGGTTGCGCATGTACTCGGCATAGCGCTGCATATCACGGCCCGCGTTGAGTTTGGCGACGTCGGGGTGATTGCGCAGCGGGTGGAAAATGTCGATGAGGAAATCCGGGTGATGCCAGTCGATGAGTGAATAGTAGAAGCCCACGCGCAACCCTCCGGCGCGGAACGCCTCCACGAAGGGCTTGAGCAAATCTTTACCGTAGGGTGTGTTCGTGACTTTGTAGTCGGTATAGGCCGAGTCCCACAGACAAAAGCCTTCGTGATGCTTCGAGGTAAGGACGACGTACTTCATCCCCGCCTCGCGGGCGGCTTTAGCCCACTGGCGCGGATCGTACTTCGCCGGATTGAAGCGCTCGAAGTAACGGTGGTAGTCCTCTGGCGGAATCTGCTCCTGCGATTGCACCCACTCGTGGCGCGAAGGGAGCGCGTACAGTCCCCAGTGGATGAACATGCCGAAACGGTCGTGGACGAACCACGTGGTATCGCCTTGGGTTGG
>DAOUAY010000331.1:0-9698 GCA_034432995.1 Anaerolineae bacterium
GTGATCCTGCACGCGGTTTTCAATGCGCTCACGCAGGCCGTCGGCGGGCGCTCCATCGGCTATTACTGCGACAAGCTGTGCCTGGAAGACGGCATCACCGACAGCCGTGAGTATCTGAAAATCCCACTCCAAATGCTGGCGGAGAAGCGCTGCGTCATCAACAACCTGGGCGTCAGCCTCGAAGGCCGCCGCCCGCGCATCGAGCCGTGGTCCGACGCGATCAAGCAGAGCCTCGCGCGTTTGCTCGGCATCGCGGAAGCGCAAATCGGCATCAACGCCACCAGCGGCGAGAAACTCACTGCCTTCGGGCGCGGCGAGGGGTTGCAAGCGTTCGCCATCGTCAGTTTAGTGTCAACGGATTGAACGGATTCAAACGGATTTCGACTTTCGACTTCGGACTTCGGACTTTGGACTAATGACTGAACTCACTATCAAAGCTTACGCGAAAATCAATCTGACGCTGGAAATCATCCAGCGGCTGCCGTCCGGCTATCACGAGATCAAGTCGGTGATGCAGCAGACGGCGCTGTGCGACGATATCACCATCATCGAAGCCCACGCCGGGATCACCATCGAAAGCGCAAACAGCAATGTGCCCCGCAACGCGCGAAATTCGATCTGGAAGGCCGCCGCGCTGCTCAAAGAACGCAACGGTGTGGACGAGGGCGTTAAATTCAAACTCGTCAAACGCATCCCTGTCGGCGGCGGGATGGGCGGTGGCAGCGCGGACGCCGCGGCGACGCTGGTAGGGTTGAACAAATTCTGGGGATTGGGGCTATCACAGGCGGAGCTATTTACGATCAGCCAGGAGATCGGCATGGATGTAGCTTTCTGCGTCCTGGGCGGCACGGCGCTGGCGACAGGACGCGGGGAAATCGTCGAACCGCTGCCTTCCCCGCCGAAGCTGTCCCTCGTCATCGTCAACCCCGGCATCTTCGTTTCGACGCGCACCGCCTACGAAGGATTGAGGGTAGAAGAACTCACGTTCGCCGACAAGAGCGCGCAGATGATCGACGCCATCCAGCGCCGGGACTTCGACGGCATCGTCGCCAGCCTGCACAATGATTTCGAGAACACGGTTTTGGATGAGTATCCGGTCATCGGCGCAGCCAAACGCGATCTGGTGGAGGCCGGCGCGGAAGCGGCGCTGCTGTCGGGATCGGGCGCGAGCGTCTTCGGCATCGCCAGAACCGCTGCGCAAGCCCGCGCCATCGCCGAGACGCTCAAACCGCGCTATCCCTTCGTCGTTGCCTCGCACACGGTTGGGGGATTGGTAACCGATGAAGAGTAAAGAGTAAAGAGTGAAGAGTGAAGAGTAAAGAGTGAAGAGTGACAAGACTTGTTTCTCATTACTCATTACTCATTACTCATTACCCATTACTCATTACCCATTACTCATTACCCATTACTCATTTCCGTTACTCATGACATACAAGGAGCACAACTATGCGTAGAATTTCGAAACCGATCAGCATCGGTGGGGTTGTGGTGGGAGGGGGCGCGCCGGTGACGGTGCAGTCGATGACGAACACCGACACGCGCGACGCGCCGGCCACCATCCGCCAGATTCACGCGCTGGAAGAGGCCGGCTGCGAGATCATCCGCGTGGCAGTGCCGGATCGGATCGCCGCTGACGCGCTGTCCGCCATCAAAAAGGGCATCCACATCCCGCTCATCGCCGACATCCACTTCGACTACCGGCTGGCGCTGGCGGCGCTGGATGCGGGCGTGGATGGACTGCGCTTGAATCCCGGCAACATCGGTGCGGAGGAGCGCGTGCAGCAGGTCGTCCGCAAGGCGAAAGAACGCCAGGTTCCCATTCGCATCGGCGTCAATTCGGGGTCGCTGCCCAAAGACCTGGACGAGGACCCCACCCTCTCGATCGTCGATAAAATGGTCGCAGGAGCGATGCGCCACGTCAAAATTTTGGAAGACCTTGATTTCGATATGATCAAGCTCTCGGTCAAGTCGTTCGACGTGCCGACCACCGTCGAAGCGTACCGGCGCATCGCCGAACTGACGCCGTACCCGCTGCACCTGGGCATCACCGAGGCCGGATTGCCTGACGTGGGCGCGATCCGCTCCGCCGTGGGGCTGGGCGTACTGCTCCACATGGGCCTGGGCGACACGCTGCGGGTCTCGCTCACCGGTGATCCACTGGACGAGGTGAAGGTGGGCTACGAAATCCTCAAATCGCTCAACATGCGGCAACGCGGCCCGGTGATGATCTCCTGCCCCACCTGCGGGCGCACGGAAATCAATCTGGTGGCGCTGGCGCAGCAGGTGAGCGAGCGGTTGAAAGCCATCGAACAGCCGATCAAGGTGGCGGTCATGGGCTGTATCGTCAACGGGCCGGGAGAGGCGAAGGGCGCGGATTTCGGGCTGGCCGGCGGCAAGGGGAAAGGCGTCATCTTCCGCAAAGGCGAAATCGTGCGCACCGTGCCGGAGAGCGAACTGCTGGATGCGCTGATGACGGAGATCGAGGCGGGGCTAAAAGCGGGTAATATCTGAGAATTCGTGATTGTGTCGCCCAAGCATCTGGGATATAATGTAGATATCCGTCTGGGAGGCAACCGATGACAATAGCTATCGATAAACTAGAGCAGGTCCTTGATCTTACGGCAAGATTGTCCGCAGCCGATCAATTACGCCTGATCGAACAGTTGATTGTACAGGTACGCACGCAGCAAGAACGTGAGAGCGCGCCTGTCGATATGCTATCCCTGGTCGGTATGGGCGCTGAACTTTGGCAACAAATTGATGTGGATACATATCTCGAACAGGAGCGGGCGAATTGGGAAAACTGACGCAGGCCCTTCGGTCACACCAGCAGATCGGTGTAGACACTGCGCCTTTCATTTACTTATGGGAAAAGCACCCACGTTATTTGAAGCTGTCAGAAGATCTGTTCGGGTATCTCAATTCCGCAGAGGTGTATGGCTCTACTTCCATCATGACTTTGATCGAAGCTTGCATTTACCCGCAACGCCAGGGCCGCGCCGATCTTGTCACGATCTATGAAAACGCCTTGTTGCACTCGCAGCAGGTGCAGATGTGGCCTGTCAACGTTGAAATCGCACACCGTGCCGTGCAATTGCGCGTCGAATATAACCTTCATATACCAGACGCACTGCACCTTGCCACTGCTATCACAGCTGGCGCGACCTTGTTTGTAACGAATGATCGACGATTACACAAGGTCAACGAGATCGAAGTGCTAAGCTTTGAGGATTATGTTATTGCTGACAACAGGGGTTGAATCCCACCTCGAAGGTTGATTACACCCTCTCGAACGGATCGAACATCTTGGCGTATTCCTGCAGCGCGTAGCGGTCGGTCATGCCGGCGATGTAGTCGCAGATGACGCGGTGCAGGGAACGCTCGTCCAGCTTGGCCTGTTCTTCGCGGGGCAGTTGGCCCGGTTCCGCCAGATACGCCTCGAATAACGCCGTCAGAATTCGCTCGGCCTTGATCTGCATCCGCACCACGCGGGGATGATTGTAGAGGCGCTCGTAGAGGAAGCGCTTCAGTTCGCGCGTCATCGCGCGCGTCTCCGGCGACGCGGCGACGACATTTTCCGGCAACCCGCGCACGTCATCCGGCGACTGCACGCCCGTCGCCTCGATGCGCCGCGCAGTTTCCTCGATCGTATCGGTGATCAGCAGCCCCAACAGACGGCGCACGATGCGGTGCCGCCACAGCCGGTCGAAGCCGCACCCATCCCAGGCCAGATTCTCCTTCAAGAATTCCCACCACGCCACGCCGTCCAGTTCTTCCGGGGCGAGCAGGCCCGAACGCAGGCCGTCGTCCAGGTCATGCGCGGTGTAGGCCAGTTCGTCGGCGGGATTCGCCAGTTGCGCTTCCAACGTCCCCAGCCTGTCGGGATCGTAGCGCCCGGCGTCGGCGACGTCGTACTCCGTCTCGTGCTTGACGATGCCCTCACGCACCTCCCAGGTGAGATTTAGTCCGGGGAACGTCGGATAGCGACATTCCAAATACTCGACGATGCGCAGGGATTGTTTGTTGTGGTCGAAGCCGCCGTGGTCGGCCATAAGCTGATCCAGCGTCATCTCGCCGGCGTGGCCGAAAGCCGGATGGCCCAGGTCGTGCGCCAGGCAGATGGCCTCCACCAAGTCTTCGTTCGCGCCGAGCGCGCGCGCCATCGTCCGCCCAATCTGCGTGACTTCGAGCGTGTGCGTCAGCCGCGTGCGATAGTAGTCGCCCTCATCATTGACGAAAACCTGCGTTTTGTATTCCAGCCGGCGAAACGGGGTACAGTGCAAGATGCGGTCGCGGTCGCGCTGGAAACAGGTACGGTAGCCCGGCTCATCCTGGGGATAGGCGCGCCCGCGCGAATCCCGGCTGCGGAACGCATACGGCGCAAGCGAGCGATCCTCGATATCCTCCAACACACTGCGGGTGTAGAGCATGGCGCGCTCCTTTCAAAACGAACCACGAATCTACACGAATTATCACGAATGAAGCTATTAGTGTAGATTCGTGAAGATTCGGCGAATGCAAACATTCGTGGTAAAACTTCCTCCGTGAACAAATGGTCAATGTCCGCTACACGAGGCGCAGGAGCTGCTGCTGCACGAGGCGCAGCCCCCACCGCCGCCGCCCGCGCCCTTGAGCGCGCCGCCGCCGCTGCTGGCGGCATAGAACAGCGACAGCCCGCGCTTGGATTTGTTCGCGCCGCAGGCAGGACAGGCAATCGGCGCATCGGCGTCCTTCATCGCGCGCCGCGCATCGAAGCGTTTACCACATTGTTGACAACTGTATTCGTAAATCGGCATTCCTCACCTCAGTTGTTGGTAACTGGTAATTCGTAACGGGTAACAAGTAACAAGTAACAAGTAACAAGTAACGAGTAACAAGTAACAAGTAACGAGTAATTGAGAGACGGTCTTACCTCATTACCGATTACCGATTACCAATTACCGATTACCGATCATGCCTCATCCTGATTGATCATCTCGGTCAAGTCGCACGCCTTGACGTAGCCTTCGACCGTAATCTTCTGCCCCTGTATACCATCGACGCTGGCGACGGCGCGTTTGATGTCCACGGCCAGGCTGTATGCGATAGGGCACAAGGGCGAGGAGGGGCGGAAGGTGTAGGCAGCGATGCCCGTCGCTTCATCGACGGTCAGGTCCTCCACCAGGCGCATACGCAACACATCGATGCCGGTCTCAGGATCGATCACCTCGACCAGACGCATCAAAATCTGTTCTCGCAAGGTCATGGTCACAGCCATAGCGTCACCTCCACTGCTGATTATACCAGAATTGAGCCACAAGACTACAAAAGTCTCAGCACGTACTGTGCACTACAGACCTGGCGTTGAGCGCGCGTATTGGCTCAGGCAAGCGCCTCATGAGACTTTTGTAGTCTCGATTCTGTGCTATGATGGATCAAACATCAGGAGGTAGCCGACATGGCCGATGAACCGAAAACGACTGTGGATAAGCTGATTACCGCGGACTTCGTGATCACGATGAATCCAACCTACGACGTTCACGCGCCGGGCGCGGTCGCGGTGACGGGCGACAGCATCGTGGCCGTCGGCCCGCGCGACACGCTGACCGCCGCCTACGCCGCCAAAGAGCGCGTGGATGCCGGCAACGCGGTGGTGATGCCGGGGTTCGTCAACACGCACGGCCACGCGCCGATGACGCTGCTGCGCGCCCTGGTCGATGATTTGCGGCTGGATGTGTGGCTGATGGGCTACATGATGCCGGTGGAAGGCAACTTCGTCAACCCGAATTTCTGCTGGATGGGCACGCAGTTGGCCGCCGCCGAGATGATTCGCTCCGGCACGACGACGTTCATGGATATGTACTACTTCGAGGAAGCCGTCGCCGACGCGGCGGTGCAGGCCGGGATGCGGGCGGTGTGCGCGCAAAGTGTGCTGCGCTTTCCCACGCCCGACGCCGGCAGCTACGACGAGGGATTGGCGCGCGCCCGCGATTTTCTGATGCGTTGGAGGAATCACCCGCTCATCGTCCCAGCGATTGCGCCGCACGCACCCTACACCATCACCACCGACCTGCTGGAAGCCGCCGTGCGCCTGGCGTTGGAATACGACGCGCCGCTGCACATCCACATCGCCGAGACCGCGCAAGAAGTGGAAGATCACCGCAAAGAATACGGCATCCCGCCGGTGCCCTGGTTGAGAAAGTGGGGCGTCTTCGAGGCGAAAACGACCGCCGCGCACTGCGTTCACCTGGATGAGGGCGAAATCCGCACGCTGCAACACCACAACGTCGGCGTGGCGCACAATCCGAGCAGCAATATGAAGCTCTCCAGCGGCATTGCGCCTATCAGCCGAATGTTGGAAATGGGCGTCAACGTCGGCATCGGCACCGACGGCGCGGCGAGCAACAACGACCTGGATATGATCGAGGAGCTGCGCCTGGCGAGCTTCCTGGCCAAAGTCAACACGATGAACCCGACGGCGCTGCCGGCGCGGCAGGTAATCGAGATGGCGACGATTATGGGGGCGCGGGCGATGCACATCGACCACCTCACCGGGTCGCTGGAAGCGGGCAAGCGCGCCGATCTGATCGTCATCTCCCTGGACGACGCGCGCCACATGCCTTACTTCCGCCACTTCGCCGACAGCATCTACGGACGGCTGGCCTACGCGATGAACCAGGAGGACGTGCGCCACGCTATGGTCAACGGCGCGTGGCTGATGCGCGACCGCCGCCTGCTCACGGTGGACGTGGAGGCGTTGCGCGAAGAGACGTCCGCGCTGGCGCAGAAGATCGATGCCTTCCTCATCCGCCGCGAGGAAAGCGTGCTGAACAAACTCGTCGCTATCGGCGGCGTCGCGCAGGACAAAACCTTCGAGGTGCAGGTGAAGGTGCGCAGCGACGATCTCATCTCGTTGAAATTGCGGCTGCACGCCTCGCCCGACATCACCTTCCTCCGTGGCTCGCAGCGCACGCAATACGACACCTACTTCATCTTCGACGATCAGGAGGAAAGCCGCCTGCGTTACCGCGAGGACGAGGTGCGCCACCTGGACACCGACGAGTTGATCGACGTGATCTACCGCCTTACGCTAACGACGACGGCCAAGGAGCGCGAGTACGAGTGCTCGGTGCTGCTCTCCCGCGCCCGCTTCGACGCGCCGGCGACGCGCAGCCGGCGCTTCTATCACGAATATTTCAAACCGCAGCGCGTGATCGAGATCCACAAAACGCGCCGCCGCTACCACATCCGCTACGGCGGCACCGACTTTGCGCTGAACCTGGATGAGATCATCAAGCCGGAGGACGGCGGCTCGTACCTGGAGATCAAAAGCCGCACCTGGTCGCGTCAGGATGCGGAGCGCAAGGCCGCGCTCATCGGTGAACTGCTCAAGGCGCTCAAGATCCCCGATGAGGCATTGATCCGGGCGGAGTACGTGGATTTGTAGGATAGAGGCGTATGAAGATGCTTACGCCGGATCACCGGCGCTGCGCGGACGGCGGATTGTGATCCGCCTTAAGCGTCGAAGTAGGCCTGTTTACGAAGGAATCCGGCTCACCATAACCGGGAATCCGGCACGTCTAGCCACGCGCCGCCGTTGGCGATAGAGAGCTGGCTGACCAAACCCGGCAGCGTCATATCCATCGCCTCGTGGATGCCGATAGAGCATGGCGCGCCCTCGACGATGCTGTTCACGAAGTCCAGCACCTCGAAGTAATCCCCGCCGCCGTGCCCGGCCTTGAGCGCGGCTTCCGGCGGATTGCGCCATAGCTCCGGCATGTAGTCTGCTTCGAGGTCGAACAAATCGATCCACGTGTTTTTGTCCGGGCAGACATCCGCCAGCCAGACTTTGTGCCGCTCACCCGGCCCACGCGCCGACTCATAGCAGCCCTTCGTCCCCTGCAAACAGTGGTTGTGCATCGCGTGTGGGCGCTCCGAGAGCATATCCACGCGGATTTTGATCAGCGCGCCGCGCGCGGTCTTGCACAGCATCACGCACGTATCCTGGTTCTCGTAAGCGTCGCCGCGCGGATCGCGGTAGTGATGGCCGCTGCCCTCACAACTCACGCGCACGACGCGATCCGCCGCCCTGCCCGGCTCTGCCGCGAGCCATTGTAAAATCGGTCCCAGGCTGTGCGTGCCGTAGGTGACGCCGTCGATGCCGGTCTGCCAGCGTCTCCGCCAGGGCGTGATCTCGTTGAGTTCCTTCAATTCGTGGATGTATTCGCCTTCGGCGTAGTAAACCTCACCGAACAGCCCACGCCGCACCAGTTCCTTGACCAACACGACCGGGCGAGCATAGACGTAATTTTCGGCCATCATATACACGGCGCTGGAACGGTTGGCGGCTTCGACCAGCGCGCGACATTCCTCGATCGAGACGCCCGCCGTGACCTCGCTCAACACGTGGATATTGCGTTCCAACGCCGCAATCGCCTGCGGCGCGTGGAACTGCATCGGCGCGCCGATGACGACGGCGTCGATATCGGACTTCGCCAGCATCTCGTCGTAGTTGGTGTATGTCTCGGTTGCCCCAAGGACACGGGCGGCTTCGGGCAAAGCCTCCTCACGCACGTCGCACACCGCGTGGATGCGCGTCGCCGGATGCGCGTCGAAGGCCGCGCGAAAACTCGCGCCCCGCCCCGCCGCGCCCACAATCCCGATGTTGAGTTTTTCGATCAGCGCCATGTTACCTCTCCAAAGAATTGTACGCGGATTTCACGGATTCTATGGATTCTTAAGAGAAATCGGTGTTTTCCGTGTTCATCCGTGTACCGGGTTGTAAGATTATTCTGGTGAGTATGAAATCTGTGGAGATTCGAGGTGAAAAGATCGATCAGCTTGCAGCCACGCCAGCGCATCGACTCGATCGGCGCGGATCTGTTCCACCAGCGCCTCCACCGAAGCAAACCGCAGTTCGTCGCGCAGCCGGCGCAGGAAATCCAGTTGCACGCGCTCCCCGTAAATATCGCGTGAGAAGTCGAGCAGGTGCGCTTCGACGGTAGGCGGATACTGATTGAAGGTAGGCCGTGTGCCAACGTTGACAATCGCATCAAAATGCTCCCTGTGCAGATACACCCGGCAGACATAGACGCCGTTCGCGGGCAACAGCCGCTCGGCAGGGAGGCGCAGGTTTGCGGTGGGAAATCCCAGCACGCGGCCACGCTGGTGGCCGTGCTCCACGACGCCGGTCAGCCGGTAAGGATGCCCCAGGCAGTCATTGGCCTGCGCCAGATCGCCGGTTTTCAGCGCGTGACGGATGCGGCTGCTGCGAACGGGAAGGCCGTCCCGGCAAACGCTCTCGCCGAACTGCGACACCGTGAACCCCAACCGCGCACCCATTGTTTGAAGGAAAGGGATATCGCCTTCGTGCTTGTGACCCAGGGCAAAATCCGGGCCAACCCACAACCCCGCCAGCGACAGCTTCTCCACCAGCCAGGTCACGAAATCCGTCGCCGAGATCGCCGCGGTGTGGCGGTCGAAGGGCAGCACGATCACGCCATCCAGCCCCAGGGGCGTCATATAGTCGAGGCGCTCTTCCAATGTGGATAGCGCGTCATTTTTTCTATGCCCCAGAACTAGACGCGGCAGCGGATCGAAAGTCAGCGCCACGGCCTGCATCCCGGCCTGCCGCGCCTCGGCGACCATCCAGCGGATCAAACCCTGGTGACCCCGATGCACGCCATCGAACGCGCCAATCGTCAAGCCGGTTGGTCCGG
>DAOUAY010000332.1:0-4840 GCA_034432995.1 Anaerolineae bacterium
GGCGGCGGACGTGGGTAAGGGCGTCACGTCGATTCTGGATTTGGACGAGTTGCTGCACCGCATGGTAGACATCATCTGCGACGCCTATGGCTTCTACTATGCCGGGGTTTTCCTGCTGGATGAAACCGGGGAATGGGCGATCTTGCGCGCCGGACGGGGTGAGGCCGGGGCGGCGATGGTGGTCGCGGGACACAAGCTCCAGGTCGGCGGCCAGTCGATGATCGGCGCGGCGATCGCTGAGCGTCAGGCGCGCATCGCGTTGGATGTGGGCGAAGAAACCGTCTTCTTCAAGAACCCGCATCTGCCGATGACGCGCTCCGAGATGGCGCTCCCGCTGGTGGTGGGTGACGAAGTCATCGGCGCGGTGACGGTGCAGAGCGAGCAGGAGGCGGCCTTCAGCGACGAAGACATCAGCTCACTCCAGGCGATGGCCGACCAACTGGCGGTGGCGCTGCACAACGCGCATCTGTTGCGGGCGTTGGAGACGGCCCACGCGGAGTTGGTGCGCACCAAGACCTTCGAGGCGGTGGCCACGGCGACGACGGAAGCCATTCATTGGATCGGCAACAAGGCGCTGCCGATCTCGGTGAGCGTGCAACGTTTGCGCGAGGACATGGCGTGTTTGTCGGGCGTGGATGCGGAGATTGTCGAGTCGATGCGGGAGGACTTGACGTTGATCGAAGCCAGCGCGCGGTTGATCATGCAGGTGAAGGAACACCTTATCGGCCCGGCCCGCGAGTACGTTCCGGCGCCGGCGATGATCGAGGATGTGGTAAAAGACACGGCGCGGGTGATGGGCATTGCACCAGAGGTGATCCATTTTACCGTCAGCCCTGACTTGCCTCTGGCTGTTGCGGATACCACACAGTTGAGCCGGGCGTTCCGCTACGTGCTGCAAAATGCGCTGGAGGCCACCGAAGACCGCAATGCCCCGCGCATCGATGTGGAGGTCGACCTGGTGGAAGAGAAGGGGGCGCGCTACGTGGTGACGCGCATCGCCGATAACGGCCCCGGCGTCAATGACGCCAATTTGGACAAGATCTGGGTCTCGTTTTACACGACCAGAGGGGCAAAACATGTCGGTTTGGGGTTGCCGGCCTGCTTGCAGATTCTCAAGCAAATCGATGGCAAGGCGGTGGCGCGCCGGCGGGCGGAAGGGGGCATGGTCTTCGAGCTGTACGTGCCTGCCTTTAGCGGCGCTGTGGTCAATGGCCTGACCGATCTCCCCACCGGCAAGCGGATTTTGCTCGTCGATGATGACGACGTGTGGAGTCGTTTCGTCGAGCAGACGTTGACCGCAGCGCGCAGCGCCGTCACCCGCGTGGCGGATGCCGACACTGTCGAAGATTTCGCCTCCTTCGATGCCATTGTCGTGGATGACGTGTTGATTGCCACAGACAGCCTGGCGGCATTACAGTGGATCGCCAGAGCCGGGGCTGCGGCGAAGACGTTGGTGGTGGCTTCGAGCGTGCGTGTCGAGCGGATGATGGATCTGTTGCGCTTTGGGGTGCGCGACGTGTTGCCCAAGCCGTATACCGCTGCGGCGTTGGCAAAACTGGATATATAACTGCCAGAAACCTTGCGCAGGCGGATCAACAGAAACCGGGTTTTCGCAAAAAAACGGTTTCTTTATAGAGCATCGAATTCGTCGACTGCGCCAGGGTGGGGCGCTAATCCCTGCCGTATCGTGTTGATCAGCCAGTACCGTTCCTCTGCCGGGATGAAGGCGGCCTCCGCAGAATAGCGTAACATGCGATAAATCTGCCGTTCATCGATGCCGAGCGCGGCGACGGAGACGACATATTCGTCGGCGAGGGTGGTGTCGCTGATGCTGGGATCGTCGGTGTTGAGGGTGACGCGCAGCCGTAAGTTGTAGAGATCGAGCAGCGGGTGTTGCCCCATACCATGCACAGCGCCGGTTTGCAGGTTGCTCGTGGGGCACACTTCCAACGCCACCTTTCTATCGTACAGCAGTTGGATCACGCTGGAATCTTCGATGGAGCGAATACCGTGGCCGATGCGTTTGGCGTCGAGGTGCTGGACGGCGGTATAGACGCTCTCTGCGCCGGCCCATTCCCCGGCGTGGATGGTGATGTTCACACCGGCCTGGCGGGCGCGCCGGAAAGGCTCCAGAAAGCGCTCGGCAGGAAAGTTGACCTCATCCCCCACCAGATCGATCCCCCGCACCAGGTCGCCAAAATGCGCGATACTGAGTTCGACGATTTCGTAGGCCGTGTTGAGGGATTCCCGCCGGGGGACGGTCAAAATCAGGCAGGTGCGCGTGCCGGTCTGGGCTTGTGTCTCGTGGGTCGTTTCCTTGACCCATTCGACCACATCGTTCAGCGAGAAGTTTTGCGTATTGGCCAGGGCTTCGGGATTGAACCGCAGTTCCAGGTAACGGATATTGTCGTGGGCGGCGTCGATGATGGCTTCCCGTACCACCCGCTGTACCGCCTCCTTCGAGGTGTAAAAATGCCGCAGCAGTTCGAACTTGCCCAGGAAGCGTTGATAATCTGGCGGGTCATCGGTGATCTGCACGTAGGGACGGAGTTGCTCGACATCGTAACTAGGCAAGTCGATACCATGTTCCAGCGCAATCTCCGCCAATGTATTCAGCCGTAGCGAACCTTCGAGATGGCGGTGCAGGTCGATTTTTGGGAGACTATGCGCCCATCCCCATAATGTGCCTGCAGTCTGAGGCGGTGCCGTGTGTGGCATTTTGAATAAGTCTTGCACCATAAATTAATGCTCCATCTCGGTTGCTATGAAAGCCTGTCTCGAGCGTATCACGCATTATGCCTCTATTATAAGTGAAGTCCCAAAGACTACAAAAGCCCCGCCCGTGGGTATAGTGCAAATTATTGGGAAGTGCTCGGGCCGGTCTCCGACCGTGCCCGCATAGCCCATTACCTGGGCCTGCGGTGGTTCGGTCAGAGACCGGCCACAGCAAGCCAGGCGAAATTCTAAGACGAATGTCTTCTTTTTCCCAATAATTTGTCTTATACCCCCCGCCCGTGTCCAGTATCGGGTAAGGCTATTGCGGTTGGCGCCTTTATGATCGTCGAAATAGCCAACCCCAATAGATGATGGCGCTCACGAGGTTGATACTGACTCCCAACACCAGGGGGAGGTAAAACGTCAACAGCGCGAATTCGACATTGAGCACCCCGACCGGTTTTTGCGCCAGGGCTGCATTACACTGAAAGATGTAACTCAACGTCGCGATGATCAGCAAGGCGCTGCCGATATCGAAACCCCGGTAGTAGGCCCGCATTTTGGTGACTTCGCTCATCCGACGGCTTAGCACCCGCAGCAGCCAACTGATGTAGAGGATGCCGATCAAAATCCCCGTGCCGAGATGCGAAGTGAGGACTTCAGTAGCGGTCATGGCGGCGCTCTCCCATCATTTTCTCGTAGAGCAGGTTGCCCAATCCAATCAACAACAGACCGGCGAACAGAAGCAGGACATCTGCCACCGGGTCTCCAGCGAAGTCCGGCTGGGCGTTGTGGGTGATGATGCGGCTGACGTAACGGACGGCGGCGACGGCGGTGAACAGGATCGGAATCAGGTAAAACTGATACCACGTTTGTTGCTGGGATGTGCGCTCAAAGAAACGCGCAATCGTCAACAAGATGATCTGGAGAGCGACAAACCCTATCCAGATGAGACTCCCCAGGATGATTCGCAGCAGGATGGTAGACACAGCGTTTTATCTTCTCACGAAGGCTTTCATGAAGGATTCTGACATCCGTTTGGGTGATCCGCTCAACACTCCTTCCTGTCCCTCGAAGGCTTGCAACACTTTCAGCCCGTGCGCATTGATCTCGAATTGGCGGATGGTGCTGTCGTGCGCACTTCCACGCATTTTCAGGACGACAATAGCCCGTTGCACCGCACTTTCGATTTCGACATAGCGCAGCATGATGTAGGTGTCGGCCAGAAATTGGATGCTGGCGTCAAGCTGGCCTTCGAGACCTTCACCGAAGAGGTGCGTGCTCTCGCGCGTCAAGATCATCGTCAAATCCTGGCGTTTCAGCGCGTTGAGGTAGCTGTACATCAGCTTGCGCAGCTCTACGGGATCCTGGCGCAATCCCTCGAAGTGGGTGATGCTGTCGATGAGCATACGTTGCGCGCCCATCTCGGCGATCAGGTTTTGGATGGCGCCTCCCACGTTTTCCAAATCCGCTTTCGTCACTTCCGGGCTGCTCATGATGATCTTGAGCTTGTTCTGGCGCTCCAATTCGCGGAAATCCCACCCGAACGATGCCGCATCGCGGTAGTATTGCTCGGGGAACTCCTCGAAGGTGAGGATGATGCCCGGTTCGTCACGGCGCGCGCCTTCGTAAATGTACTGCATCCCCAGGGTGCTCTTGCCGGTGCCCGGCGCGCCTTCGACCAGGTTGGCCGTGCGGGGCAGGAAGCCCCCGTTCGTCATCGCATCCAACCCCGGGATGCCTGTGGCGACTCTCTTTACGTTTTGCATGGTCATCCTCCTCAGTGCCGAACCATGTGATAGATGACTTTGCGCCGGAATTCTCGATCTTGTGTGGCTTCAGCAAAGTGTCGTAAGCGCGTTCTGATTTCAGGATCGGCCTTCAGCATGTAAACCCGCATGTTCTCCACTGGCATTTCGACCAGCAATCCACGGCGCGCGAGGTCCTGTAACTCGGTTTGCACATCTTTGGCGGTGCGCCCGGCATACCGCGCGATATTCTCGCCGGTATCCATAGTATGCGGGTTCTCGTGGAAGAAACGCAGTAGGTCCCATTTGATGAACGAATCCACATACGTCGTCACAAAATCGAACAACTCCGGATCCATGTCCTTCATCACACGTGC
>DAOUAY010000333.1:0-10991 GCA_034432995.1 Anaerolineae bacterium
TCACCGACACGCTTTCGCCCTACGTTGATTACACCGGCGCAGTGAGCACGTGGACGTGTACCGGGCCAATCTGCCGCATCGACATCCCGTCCATCCCGGCGGCGACGTACAACCAGCCCGGCCCGATCCTGCCGGTGCGCCTCAATCCCGCTTTCACCTACACCGCCGACACGCTCATCGTGAACACCATCGAGATCAGCGGCGGCTATCGCTACGTCCTCACCAGCACCGTGGACCTCGGCCCTGACCTGGCGGTGGTGAAGAACGACAACATCGGGCCGCAGCCGCTTGCTCAACAGGCCGCGTGGGATGCGGTGGCGGCGCTGCTGGGACGTCCCGCGACGACGCAAAGCGAGGCGCAGAGCATCGCCCAACGTCTCTTCGCGCGACCCGGTGAGACCATCACGTATACCATCCTCTATGTGAATAGCGGCATCGGCACGGCGAACAACGTGGTGCTGACCGAGCGTCTGCCGGACTACACCACTTACGTCGGCGGTGGGTGGACACCCGCTTCCGGGCGATACTACACGATGAGCGTCGGCACGCTCGCGCCGGGGCAGGGTGGGGAGCGCACCTTTATCGTCGAAGTCGTCGATCCCTTCCCGCTCGGCGTCGACCGGGTGATCAACGAAGTCCGCATCGCCACGACGGACGTAGAGTGCGACCCGACGAACAACGTTTCCTACGACGACACGCCGGTCCGCACGGACGCGCTGCTCTACGTTGCCAACCGCGATTCAGACACGATCGACGTTTTCCGCGCTGATAACTTTGCCCGCGTGACGAGCTTCAGCACCGGCGATACGCCTTTCGGCATGGTCGTGGTGGGCGATCAACTGTACGTCGCCAACACCGGCGGCCCGGCTCCGGCCCCGGCCAGCCAGGTGCAGGTGTTCGACCTCGCCACACACAGCCTCATCACCAACGTGACGACGGGTTACGGCACGCTCTACCTGACCGCGCTCGACGGCTACGTCTACGCCACGAATCACGACTATGGCGGTGAGGGTATCACCGTCATCGAACACGCCACCCACAACGTCGTCGCTCGCCTCAGGCCGAACCAGTATCTGGCCTATGACTGGGGATTTCTCGGCATCACTGCCGACCCGACGCGCCGCCAGGTCTATACCACGAAGCACTACATGGGCGCGCAGGGCCTGTGGACGATCACATCCACGCTCACGCCGCTGGACTTTGGCATACGCTACAGCGTGAACACGCGCGCAGATTTGCCGTACTCCACCATCTACAACCCTGCAACCGATCACGTCTATGTCACGTTCCCGCACCTGCACGAGGTACGCATCTATGAACCGTCCACTGCGCCCGTCGGCGGCTTCTCGGAATGGCGGATTTTCCCCACCCAGCAGCAGGCCCCAAGCCCCGATTCCACCGATGGCGGCAAGGGCATGGCGGTGATGGGGGAGTGTGTCTATAACTCGAATTTCGCCGCGCAATCGGTCAGCGTGATCGCTGAAGGTCCGTGCGACGATCTCTACAGCCTCGCGGGCGTCACATCGTCCTCCGTAAACAGCCTGCAAACTGCGTTTTCGATGCAAGATACCCTTATGCTTGGCTCTCGAGTCTACTTGCCCCTGATCATGAAGGGCGCGCAGAGTTACCCTTACGTCGCCTCCTTCGCCGTGGGTGGCAGGCCGAAGGGCCTCGCGGCGGGCGGCGGCATCGTCTTCGTCACCTTGCCGGAGCAGAACCGCGTGGCCGTGCTCGACACGCGGGTGGGGAGCGTCGTCGCCTATATCCCCACGCAAGGGACTTACCCGCACACTGCCGTCATCGTCTACGACGCGCCCTGGTTGGATCGATAGTACATTGTGACGGAAGTCCCGCATCAGTTAGCCAGGCTCAGAGCGGATCGTCAGGCCAGGCTCAGAGCGGATCGTCAGATCCGCGGTTCTGGCGCGCTACGCCGGGATCTGGCGATCCCTGGCAAGAAGCGCGAAGCTAAGGCATCGCGCTGAGAGGGCAAAGCCCTACGGGCTAAAGAATAGGGTGTCTTCTATTCGTCCAGGTCTTCCAGCTTGACGCCCTGTCCCAGGCGAAAGCTCTGCCGGGCTTCGGCGATGCGGTGCAGAAAGCGCGGGTCATGCTCCAGCCGATAGTCGAACCAGTCGTCTTCCGTCTCGAAGCCGATGAGTACCCCGGCCGGCTTCCCGTGGCGGGTGATGACGATTTGTTCGTTTTCGGCCAACCGTAAATAGCGTGACAAATCATTTTTCACTTCGGCCAGTGCAACTGTTTTCATGGTTCTCATTCCCCAATTCTACTGAGCCAGGTCTCGGCTTCTGACTTTGACACTAGCCCCAGGATTTCCACACGGGCGAGGGGTGAATACCCCGCCCGAAGGGGATCAATGCCGGTGTTTGTGAAGAAGCCAGGCGATGACGATTGCCATGACCGCGACGGCTGCCAGGGCTGCCGCGACAGCGCCCGTTTTCCCCACCACCGTCCCGGCGACGGGGACGCCACCGGAAGGGAGGACTAACGTTGCCACGACGGCGACGACGGCGAGTGCGGCGACGGTCGCCCAGGCCTTCTGGTACATAGGGACGCGCAGCCATACTCGCACCCGTTGGCTCACAGTCAGGGGGCGGCGCTCCCACGCGGCCGCAACTTGCTTCCTTATCTGGCGGCGCAGTCTCTCTGGCGGTGGATGCGGCGCCAGCGTTTGCGCCAGCAATGCCTCCACTTGCGCTTCGGCCTGAGTTTGTGTGTCCTGATTGGTTTCCTTCTCTTGAGTTTTCATAATCTTCTCAAAGATAAACCATGCTACGACGTCCTCTCACCTAACGCTTCGGCCATTGCCGCTATAGCTCGCCGGTAGCGAGATTTGGTTGCCTCCAAAGAGATGCCCAGTGTGTCGGCAATGCCCTGGAAGGGCAGCCCCTCGGCGAAGCGCAACAAGAGCACGTCCTGGTAATGATCCGGCAGTTGCTGCAGCCCTATCCGTACTGCTGCCTGCTCTTGCCAGGCGCTTTGCTCCGCCACATCGTTGATCTCCGGATCGAATTCCACCGTTTCCGGTTGGCGACCCCGTTTGCGATAGAAATCGACGACTTTGTGTCGCGCGATGCCCGAGATCCACGTGCGAAAGGTCGCCGTCGCCCGATAGCTGCGGATCGCCCCCACCGCCGCGATGAAGACTTCTTGTGTTACATCATCGACGGCATCGAAAGGGAGCAGCGCGCGCAGCCGGGTGTAGACGACGGGCAGGTAGCGATCACACAACACGTCGAAAGCCAGTCGGTCGCCGTCCCGCGCCAGTCGCGCCAGTTCTTCATCGGGCAATGTATTGAAATTTACACTCATCTATATAGTCGTCGGGAACGTTGAAAAAGGGTCAGGAATTACGCATAGTTATAGTACGATCTTCCAGGAATGCAATGCCTGTCCTTATTCTACCCCGACGCGGGACTCATGATCCCAACAAAAAACTGGGCGGGGGTCGATACCCGCCCAGTTCGATTCCAAATGCCCCAGGTTACGGGCAGACCTGGCTTTGGTAGGTGTTGGTGGGCGACGAAGGCGCGACTCCAGCCGGCAGGCCGAAGGTGGCATGACTGAGCGCCCGGTTCGTCAGTACCTGCACCTTGAAGCGCAGCGTCAGGGTACCGTTGCCGTTGTCGCTGGCCCCCAGGAACTGGAAGGTGAAGTAGCTATTCTGATCCTTGACCATAGGGCAGGCTCCCGTTTGAGTGAAATTGCAGCCCTGGAGCGTCACTTTGCCGACGCGTGTGCCGGCTTTGGCCTCGACCTGCATCGAGGTCAGCGCTGCTGCGTTGGCCGCGTTGAGGACGTAGGCGAACTCGTCGTGCGCGCCGTTCTTGACCTCTGTGCCGCTTTGGTATTCGAACTTGATCCCGCGGAACGGATTGTTGGTCGTGTTCTCCACCCGGTACGTGTTGGTCCGGGGGTTGGGGCACGCTGGCGGCGGCGTGGGCGACGCCCCTTGCCCACTGCTGCCAAAGGTGACGCGGCAGCCGTTGGCAAACTCGAGATAGCCGTTGATTCCGCTGACGTTATCGGTAATGTTGTTCTTGAACAGCAGAGAGATTTCCTTATTCCCGCCGGCCGGAAGCGTCTTGTTATTGAGTTGGATATCGACCGGCCCGTTGTTGTTGACGGTGATTTCGTTGTTGTCGAAGACCTTGAATTTGTCCAGGGCGCCCCACGCGCTGGGCCAACTCTCGAGGCGCAACCGCACTGCATTGACCGCTTCGTTGTGAGTGTTCTTGATCTGGATCTGCACCCGTTTGCGCGCCGCTCTCTCCTGAGACATCAACTGGTAGTTGGAGCAGGTTCCGGTGTTCGCCGGCGGTTCCTGGGGTGGATTGGGCGGCGGCGTCGTGCTGCCTTCGCAGGCGGTGGTGACGAACACCCACTTCAGCGCGGTTTTCAGGTCTTCGGGGTTCTTGGTCATGAGGAAGTCCCCGGCGCCCCGCTCCGCGACGTAGCGCAACACCTGATCGTTGAACACACCGTCCTCGCCGGGCGCGGCCTGGATGGCGATGGCCGAGACGGGCACGCCGGGCATCGCGGCTTTCAGGCTGTTGATGGCGACCATCACGTCAGCGACGGGTTCGCCGGCGGTCTGGCCGTGCTGTTCGCGCGCGCCGCTGGCGCGCACCACGTTGATGTCCAGCGCGACGTTGTTCGCGTCGTAGACGTTGACCTTCTCGACCTTGCCGCCGTCGAAGACCAGCCTGTCGTTATCCACGGTGGGCACGCCGTCGGAGATCAGGATGACCAGCGCATTGCGACCGGCCAGGAGCTGTCCGGGCAGCCATTGGGTCACGTTATCCAGCGCGAACGAGGTGGGCGTCCAGCCGCCGGCTTTGAGGCCCAGGAGCTGCGCGTTGAAATTGTTGAAGTTATCGGTGAACCCGGAGACCAGTCTGATATTCGGCTCGCGGAGGTTTTTGTTCCCGCGGATGCTTTGGGCGGAGAAGGTGGTCAGCGCCACGCGGCTGCCGTTCCCCTGCGCCTGCACCCAGGTGTTGAGCGCCAGGATGGCGTCTTTCGCCGCGTCGAGCTTGGTGCCCAACTGGCCGCTCTCGCCGGGGTAGAGTTCATCCATGCTGCCGGAGATGTCGAGCACGTAGAGCACGTCCACGGGCACGGCGGCCTGGCAGACCTCGGGTTCGGTCGGCGGCGGGGTGGGTTCGGGCGTCGGCTCGGGTGTGGGTTCGACCGTCGGTTCGGGCGTGGGGACGGGCGTCGGCTGCGGCGGAATCTCGGGGCAGACCGGGCAGACCGGGCAGTCGTCCGGCGGCTGGTCGGTGATGTCGTAGTTGATGCGGAACCAGACGGTGTTGAATATGTCCAGGCCCTCGATGAGGAGCTTGTACGATCCCGGCTTGATCTCGTTGACCAACAGGTCGGGGTTGACGTTGGGATTCGTGCTGACGACGAACTCCTCCCATTCCTCCGTGCCGGAGGGGTTATCGTTGGTGAAGATGGGGTCGTTGTTGGGGCCGACGATCTTGTAGATGACGGCTGGGGAGCGGCTATAAGATGCCAATGGGAAATTGTCGGGCGGATTGCCCTGACCGGCTTCACCTTGGGGATTGGTGATAGATGGATCTGCCCACGCGGGAATGCCTACGGTGTTGGGATCGTTAGTGTCTCTTTCGACACTTACGGCATCAGGGCCGCGGTCGAAATCCCCGTCCCAGAAGCTGATGCTCGTCGCGCCTGACGGTACGTCGAAGTAGAACTCCCACGCGCCATCGTAGCTGGAAGGCCCTGGGTTACTGGAACTAACATATTGAGGATAGATGATGCTGCGGTCTTGTTTGGTGCCCATCATCCCTATAATGGCGAAGTTGGAATCTACCAGGTCGGATCGCCCGCTGCTGATGATGGCGCTCTTGACCCGGAGTTTGAAGGCGCTGACCCCTGATCCGGCCGGATCCCGCGTGACGGTGAGGCGATAGTTGTAGACTTTGCCATCGCTAGACCGCGCCGCTGCCTGGTTGTTGATCGTCTGCACGAACCAGGCGTTGTTGGGCATGGCGTTGGTATTTCCCAACCACTGGGCGACGACGACTTCCGTCGCCGGGTCGGCAGGCGGGCCATCCTTGCCCGGGTCCGCATACAGCGTGTACACGCATTCGGTTGTCGTGGTATCCCAGTTGCCCGCCGTCCTATTCACAGCGCCGGTATTGTCCTGGCCGGAGTCGCCGTCGAAGATGCCGATTTCGAAAGACGGCTGCGACTGGGCGGCGGTGATCCACATATCGATCTGCGCGCCGCCGAACGAGGCCATATTGTCGCCCGGCATAGAGAGGAATTTGGCGTCGGTTTCATTGCAGGTGGGCATACAACTGTACTCGCCTTCGCCTGGGCCGGCGGTGCCGGAGAGCAAGCCGCCCAACCCCTGCAGGAGGCCGAACTGGCCCAACAACGACAGCAGCAGCGCTGCGGAAAGCACGCCGATGAGCGTGTCTTTCCCCTTTTTACTGTTATACCAAAGCTTGAGCTTCTTGAACATCGTATTCTCCTTTCCAACTGATCTGACTATGATTGCCACATGACAACGAATGGATTGCACCTCTACGCTTGTGCATCAATAACACGTTCGTGTTTTCCTCCCGCGTTCGAGTGATTTGCTAGTATAGTCGCCGGGAAACGTCAAAAAGGTGCGCGGTATGCGGGCAATCTTAAAAAAATCGGGATTTTACTAAAATCCCGATTTTAATACAAGGTCGCACACACCGCCGGCCGAGGCGCAAACAACAATCGACAGCATACAAACCACACTGCGCCATCTTTCGTGAACAAGCAACGGTGCTTTGGATAGCCATTCTCCAGGGTTTTTCGTTATGTGGTGGCGCCTCCCCCAAAACCACATGAGGCAGTTCCGCCCATAACGCATCCGGCAATACTTCCACCTGTCGCTCGGTTTCCGGTGAGATTGCATGTTCCCGTCGCATCCTCCCCCTCTAGGCAAGGGTCAGCGCCATACAATGCTGTAAGCGCGCCCAAATCGAGCATTGTCGGCTTCACATATACAATTTCGTCCGTACATTCTTTATTCATCATTCCTCTCACCTCTGAAAATGGCAAATGGCAAATGGCAAAGACTAAACCATCCGTTGAATTCATGAATCTGCTGGTGAACGCCAGTTCATGAGACATCTCTCTAAAAACTCTCGAACCATTCAAACGTTCGAACGCTCTGATACTACAGGACTTACGCAATTGGGGGTCTTTTTCACCGCAGAGGCCGCTGAGAACGCCGAGATACTACAAACTTTCAGCGCTCTCTGCGCGCTCTGCGGTAAAATTCCGCCGGCTTGCGTAAGTCCTAACTATGACACTCCCAGCGCCCGTCGAAACACAGTGGCAGTCTGCGGCGAACGCTCGAAGTAGAAAGTGAATCCCGGCGTCACCCTTGCAACAGCCGACAAACTGGAAAAATATGCTTTTTTCTCTCCGATGCCGGCATACCGATGCATAATCACTTCGAAGAAAGCCCTTACTAGACAGAAACCGGTTTCAGAGTTGTCCATAGGTTCCAGGCGCGAAAGCGGCGCCTGGTAGAGGCGAAAAATACCGCCCAATGGCACACTCTGCGAGACATGGATCGGCGGCGCTGCGAAAACTTCTTGCTGAAAATGCGGGTACATATCTCCCGCCACTTGCCATCCCCTACCTCGCCACGCCAGATAGGCGATATCATCCGCCAACACCCGTGCGCCATCTAGCGTCGCGGCCAACAATTGCGAGATCGTGCTCTTGCCAGTCTCCGAAGGTCCCAGGAACACCACCGCCTTGCCCCGGTATTCGACCGCCGAGGCGTGGATCAACACACCGCGATACGTGGTGGATTGTTTGTCTTCTATCATACCATTCTTGTTCACACACATTGTTTGAAAGTTGGAACGTTTGAACGTTATTGTGCGTCCGGCGCATCCAACACCAGATCATACGGTTTCTTACACCAGTATGCCTTTGCCTCGGGCTGCCACACGGCCACGGCGCGCGCGCCGCACAGATATTTTACCACCGGCCCCCGTGCGGTCATCAGGGATACCTGTGTCACCGCAGGGCGCCACACGCGGCGGACCAGACCGCTGGCGCGCAGCCACCGGTAGGGCAGGCGCGCCGCCAGCAGTATGCGACGTCGCAGGCGCAGGCAACGCGCCCACCAATGCCCGACCCATCCCCCAACGATGGGACGGACATGTACGCCGCGTTGCGCCTGGACCACGCGTCCTACCAGGTCACAGAACCGCACGCGGGCTGTGTCTGGCGCGGCGCAGGCGTCGCCCCGCGTCATCAATCCGTCCACATCGCAGGCCGCTACGCGGTGGACGATCAGCGAGGCGTCGTCGACCTGTCCCGGCGCACGGAAGGCCACCACGTCGCCGGGCCGGATGGCCGCGAAGGTAACGTCGCGCACGATGAGCATATCGCCGGAGCGGAAAGTGCCGGCCATGCTGGAGCCTCGGTATTGGAAGACTGCAGCAACACCAATTGTTCCCTGCGACGGTAAGCACGAATCGAGCGTAGAGAACTGGAGGTTTTGCAGGTCAAGTTTCTCTGCCATACCTGTCTCCTTACCGCAGCCGCCCCGCCGGAAATTCCTCGCGCTCGTATGCCTCGGCGCACAACAACGACGGCGCGACCAGCCGTCCCGTGGCCTCGTAGTTCTGCGCCACGCAATAGGTGAGGCAGCGCCCGGCGTGGATGCAATCTGCGCACACGCCAGGGTAGGGTTCGTCCAGTTCGCGGCGCAATTCTTGCAGCACGGGGGCGTCGAACCACACGTCCGCCACGCTTTTGTCGCGCAGGTTGCCGAAGGCCAGCGCCGGAATCGTCCGCCCGATGCCGCACAGGGCCATCTCGCCGGAACCGAGCAGGCCCAGGATGTGGCGGACGTGGCACATGCCATCGTTGCCGGCGCGCACCAACTCGCGCACCGTGTACAGCGCCAGCGGCGTGGCTAAGATCAGCCGGATTGGCGTGCGGTCTTGCAGCTCACCGCGCATCCAGTGCGCCAGGGTCATCGTTTCCTCGAAGTCCAGCGTCTCGCCGTGTTCGTGCATCGCAACGGCGCGCCCGGAGCGCGTCACGGGATTGAATTTGACGGAACCGGCGCCCAGGGTCGCAGCCATCTGCACCACGGCTTCGACGTGCTCCACGTTGCCCTTGTGTAGGCTCATGATCACTTGCGGCTTGTAGCCTGCGTCCACCAGGTGTTTCAGCCCGCGCGTCGCGGCGTCGAAGCTGCCGGGAACGCGGCGGAAGGCGTCGTGGATCTCGGCGTTGGGGCCGTCGATACTGACGGAGACGTGCCACAACTTCGTTTTCGCCTTAAGGCGCCGGGCCAACGCTGCATCGATCAGCGTGCCGTTCGTTTCCATGGTAAGGGATAACCCTTCGGCTGTCAAATAATCGGCGATCTCGACGAATTGCGGGTGCAGTATTGGCTCGCCGCCGGTGAGCTTGGCGCTGCGCAGGCCCAGCGGCTTGGCCTCGGCCACGGCTTTGCGCAGCAGGTCCACGTCCAGGCACTCGCCGGGATCGGGTTTGCCGTTCACGAAGCGCGGCGCGATCCAGCAGTGGCGGCAGTGCAGGTTGCAGCCGTCCGTCAGGTAGAGGTAGAAGGTGGTCAGTGCCGGTACGCCTTCGGGCAGGTTCAGGGCTGGCGCGATGGGGACTTCGTCAGGGAGGGGATCACAGATGGTCATACATCTCCTTGTAATACAGTTGCGCGGTTTTGCATGGCCATACGGCTAATTTCCTCGATGCTTTTATCGCTCCACAGGCTGTGTTGCCATTTCGTATAATCGAAAGGCTCGCGTAGCAACAAAGTGATGAAACGTTCAGCGTCTAATTCACCCAATCCCTTGATTAGTGTTTTGATGCCTTTAGCTCTGATTTCGGTATCTGTAGTCATGTTACTTCCCCTATACGGTCTATGAAATCCAATGGATTGACCACTTGTATTTTGTCCAGTGCGCTCGCTTTTTTGATAAGCAAGTCATCGGTCGTGATGAAGTAATCTGCGCCAGCTTCGATTGCACAGGCTATGTGCAATGCATCTTTACTTTTTAGTCCGAGTTTTTGCACCAAATGGGCAGTGGAGAGGATGTTCCCGGTCTCACTGATATCCACTTGGGTTAACCTTGGCCAAGATCTAATCGCATTGCGTCGTTCGATAAATGGGTTATGTGCATTTTCCAGTTCGATAATGTACGACCATATCAACACAAGCTGACGCTGCTTTATCAAAGCCTGGATGTAGAATTTCGCTTCCGTTTTGAGCTTAATTCGGATCTGACTTTGATCGTCAAATGGGCGATTGAGTACGCAGTTATCAAGGTATACTTTGAGCATTACAAACTTCCTGTTACGCTTCGACAAAGTTCCGTATTTGACGCTTGCGGTGGATCACAATCCACCGTTCCCGGAGCGCGGATTGTGATCCGCGCAAAGCAATTTGAGATTTCGTGTTAATTCGTGAAGCTTGCCCTGAGCGCAGCTGAAGGGTTCGTGGCAAAACAATTACCTTGCGCCGGCCCCAACACGTAATATGGGTCTTCGCCTTTGAAGACGCGGTAGCAGTTCATCGGATTGCGGGCGTTGAGTTCGCCGGTATGGAAGAGCGCGCCCTGTGGGCAGCCGCCCGTGCAGAACCCCTGGTAGATGCAATCGCGGCACGTCTCCAACGAGTGCAGCGGGATGGTGCGGCGTTGCCTCAGCATCATCATCGTGGGATGCGAGAGCCATACCTGCTGGAAGTTGTCCTCGCCGATGACGCCCAGGCGCAAATCGCTCAGGTTGTGGCAGGGGACGATGGTGCCATCGTGCAATACCGCCAGCTTGCTCCACATCCCGCCGCAGCCGCACAAGGTCCCGCGACCGGGGAAGCCGGTTTCGCCGCGCGCCAGCGCCGCCTCGATGCGCTCGGATTCGCGCGCCAGGGCCAGCGGCCCCGCCGTCGCGCCGATGCGCCC
>DAOUAY010000334.1:0-2694 GCA_034432995.1 Anaerolineae bacterium
GCCTGTCTCGGCGAGGCCGCCCCCGATTCCGCCCAGGCCATTGCCTGCGAGACGCAAACCGGCGTCCCCTCGTGGTTTACCATTATGGGCCTTCAAGAATAACTGTCATCCTCACTGCGCAAAAAAACTGTGGCGTGGTCGAAGACCGCGCCACAGCAGGTTTGAACGTTGGCGGGTTATCGGCTGTGTTGTCTGATACACAAGGTCTGATGAGGTGTTCAACAGATGTCTAGCGTGATCAAAAAAAAGAGTGATTGCCATACTGCTTTTACTATTATTGTGTCTGCTCGTATTCTCAGGCATTGTAGAGATAAACTGCTTACGGATCAGCGCTATCATACCGGAGGCTCCGATTCCACTACGAGCGGTTCACGGCAACAGAAAAGAGCCTTCAGATTCAATATACGGGATTGTCGGCAGCGTTGATTACTATACGATCGCCACTTCACCAGAGGCATTGAGGGAGTTTTATCAAACGTATGCCCGTTGTCAGACAAGTATTGACAGCACGACGATATCGTGTTCCGGTGTTGCACAACCTTGTGGGCTTTATGCCGTCAACATTGATCTGTAGCGGGGTGAATGATTGGTCGATTGGGCTGATCTACCGGGGTGGGGAGGCTACGGCTTTCCCAAAGCCTCGGCTACGCTGCGGGCCAGACGTTCCAGCGTCAGCGGTTTTTGTAGCCAGACGATGCCGGCTGTTTGTAAATCGCCCGCCTGTGAATCGGATGGATGGCCGGATACGATCAAGACTGGCTTGTTCAGACCGCGCGCGCGTAGCGCCTGCACCAATTCGCGTCCACCCATCTCCGGCATAACCCAGTCGCTTATGACCAGGGCGATGTCTTTCTGGTGGTGCTCGTATAACGCCAGTGCCTCTTTACCCTGGCGGGCTTCCAAGACTCGGTAGTTCAACTGGGTCAGACTCTCTACCAGGGTAGCGCGCACATCGGGATTGTCCTCAATCATCAGCAAGGTTTGCTGCTGGCCGAAGCGAATTTCACCAACGTCACTGTGCGTCTCCGAATGCGCTGCCAGTATCAAAGCGGGCAAGTAGATGCGAAACGTCGTCCCTTTTCCCACCTGCGTCTGCACGTCGATCGCGCCCTGGTGCAGCGCCACGATGCCGAAGACCTGCGCCAATCCCAGGCCGGTTCCCTTATCCGGTGCTTTGGTCGTGTAGAACGGTTCGTAGATGTGTGGCAAGACGTCGGCGGGGATGCCGGTGCCCGTATCGGATACCGCGATGCGGATCCAATCTCCGGCAGACAGGCCCGGCAGCGGCAATGCCTCGCCTGCGCGCAATCGGATACGTTCCAGGCGGACGGTGAGCGCGCCGCCCCCCGGCATTGCGTCGCGCGCGTTGACCACCAGGTTCATCAACATCTGCCGGATGCGTGTAGGGTCCGCGTTGACGACGTAATCCTCGGCATCCTCCTGCACGTCGATGTGGATGCTCTCCGGCAACGTGCGCTCCCACAATTTCACCTGTTCTTTCAGGAGCGGCGCTAAATCCAGCGGGCGTTGGTCGAGCGGCGTGCTGCGGCTGAAATCCAGAATCTGGTTGATCAACTCGGCTGCGCGCTGCCCCTGTTGGTAGACCACGGTCAGACGGTCGCGGAGGCTATCCGGTAAGCCTGCTGCACGCAGCGCCATCTGGCTGTAGAGCATCATCACGGCGAGGATGTTATTGAAGTCGTGGGCGATGCCGGCGGCCATCTGGCCTACCACCGCCAACTGCTGTTGGCGTTGCACGTGAGCCTCGACCTTGCGTTGTTGGGTCACATCCCGGACGACGAGCAGCCAGTGCGCGGACGCGAAATCTGCCTGGATGGGACGCGCAATCACTTCCAGGATTTGTTCCTGCGCTTCGATCTCCCGCCACAACTGCTCCTCAGACCAGTTCAACAATTCGTCGAGCGGATGGCCGCCCAGCGATTCCAGGATGTCGCCCTCGCGGACGTCGCTAAAAACCTGCAAGTCTTTCTTCCCTGCCGGGTTGATGAGCAGCACTTTGTTCTGGCTGTCCAGCACGAGCACGCCATCCGGCACGGTGTCGATGATGCGTTGGATCTGCTGCGCCTGTTCCTGCACTTCGGCCAGCAGCCGCTCGCGTTCTTTTTCGCCCTGGACCCAGGCCGTGATATCTTCCGCCGTTCCCTCGTAATACAGAGTATTGCCCTCGGCGTCACACACGGTGCGGGCGCTCTCGCGTACGATCAAGCGCGAACCATCTTTTCTCGTCCAGGTAGCTTCCAGCCCAATGATGCGTCCTTCACATTCCACACGCTGTCTGAATGTGGCGCGGGGATAGTCGGGGAAATAGCCATCGCTGTTCAAGTCGTGCTGCGCCAATTCTTCGAAGGAGGTGTAACCTAACATGCGGATGAAAGCCGGATTAGCCGTCAAAAAACGGCCATCCGGGGTGGTTTGGTAAATGCCGATGGGCGAGTTCTCGAAAATATCCCTGAACCGTTCCTGGGTGAGTTCGGCGACGCGCTGCTCCAGGGTGGCGGCAAACTGCGCCAGCTCATCTTGCGCGCGTTTGAGCGTGCAGAGATGGCCTACGGTAGAGGCATACAACCGCGCAATCTCACAATCGTGGTCGGTGAACGGTCGCCGGTGGATGAAGTTGTCCATGCTCAGGAAGCCGATCACGGTTTCGCCGTTCCACAGTCCCACCGCGATCCG
>DAOUAY010000335.1:0-6570 GCA_034432995.1 Anaerolineae bacterium
GCCAGCGGCTCCGGCAGGGTTGCCGCGCGCAATTCGCCCGCGTCGAGCAGCGCCATCCGCTCCGGGATTTTGGGGACGGCGAGCGTGGTAATGGCATCCGAGGGCAGTCCCTCAGCCTCCAGCAGCCGGTGCGTGACATACTCGATGACTGTGCCCTCGGAGACGCCAATCGGGACGCCGCGCAAACCTTCCACCGTGGTAATGCCCGACGTGCTTGCCGCCAGGACTCGAAACTGCGCGAAGTCCGCCGTGGGAACCATCGCATAGCGCACAGCGATCACCTGCGGGGACTCGCGGTTGTACAGCGCCAGCGCCACCAGATCGGTGATGAAGCCATCGATCTGCCCGGCCTGCAACAATTGATCGCGCTCGGCAGCAGAAGCGGCCGGGATCAGCTCTACGATTACTCCTTGCGCGGCAAAATACCCCTCGGCCTCGGCGACGTACAGCGGTAGTGTGTCGAGAATCGGCAGCACCGCAATGCGCAGCGCGCCCGCTTCCGGCTTGCGGCAGCCGGCTAACACAACCGCGCCGATACAGAGGATCAACAGGATGTGGGTGACTTGGATTTTGCGCATAACAACTCCTTGTTGGTACTCGGTAAATGGGAATCGGTAATCGGGAAACCCAATTACCGGTTACTAATCACCGATTCCCGCTACTTGGGCGAGACACCATGATCCGCCAGTTCCTCGCCGTAAGGACGCCGGTACGTGATTGTGGTTGGACGCTCGTCGCTGGTATCCGGCGCGTAGATGAATGTCAGTAGCGATGCCGGCGCGGGATAGTCATCAGCCAGCCCGTGGACGTCCAGCGTATGCTTGTTCGCCGGGATCAGTTCGACGCCGAAGGCCCACAGCGCGGTGAACGCAATCACGTCCCCGTGACTCACCGCGACGACGTGCTGCCCGGCGTACTCGCGCCGCACCTGCGCCAGGAATTCCCGCGCGCGGGCGACGACGTCCGGCGGTTGCTCGTAACTCGAATCGACGCCGCTGTACAGGTCCCAGTTGCGGGACGCCATCGATAGCAGCGGTTGTCCCTCGAAGAAGAAGCGCACCTCGTTGAGCGCCTCGGAGGTGTACAGCGATACGTCAGGCCGCTCCGCTAGCAGGATTTGCGCCGTTTGTTGCGCGCGCACTAGCGGACTGCTGAAGACCGCCGCCAATGGAATGTCGCGCAGCGCCTCCGCTGCCGCCTGCGCCTGGCGTTCGCCCCATGCGCTGAGTGGAAATCCCGGCAATCGCCCATACACAACCCGCTCTGGATTGTACACCTGCCCGTGCCGAACGAAAGTGATCTGTGTGGGTGTAGAGTGATGTTCTATGATTGTTCTCCTCGGAAAATGTCAACGGATTCAACGGATGAAACGGATTGGGAAGAAAAAATCCGTTAAAATCCGTTCAATCCGTTGACCAAAAATAATGCCCCAAGCACGCCGGCCAACAGCGTTATGCTGATGTAGCTGTTGATGTTGAGAAACGCGACGTCGATACGCGATAGGTCATTCGGACGCACCAGGCTGTGCTCGTAGATCAGCAACCCGGTGATGACGGCCAGCGCGAGCCAGTACGGCCAGCCCAGCGTGAGCGTCTGCCCCAAGACGATGAGCAGCGTGATCGTGACGACGTGGCACAGCGACGAGATCGCCAGCGCCACGTGAACGCCAAACTGCGCCGGGATCGCGTGCAGGCCCGCCGCCCGGTCGGCCTCCACATCCTGGCAGGCGTAGATGAGGTCGAACCCGCCGATCCACATGGTCACCACACCGAGCAACAGCCACGCCGGGACGTCATCCGCCGCGAACAACGACCCGCGCACCGCCACCCATGCGCCCATCGGGGCCAGGCCATCGGTAAAGCCCAGGACGAAGTGTGAGAGCCACGTAAAGCGTTTGGTGAAGGCATAGCCCACCAAAAAGAGCACTGCGCCCGGCAGCAGGATCAGCGGCAACGGCCCCAGTTGCCACGCCGCGACGCCCAACACCAGCCCAGAAATCGCCGTCCCCGCCCACGCCGTCGAAAGCGCGATGCGCCCGGTGACGAGAGGCCGGTTCGCCGTGCGGGGATTCCGCGCATCGAGCGCCCGGTCCGCGATGCGATTGACGCCCATCGCCAGCGTCCGCGCCGCTGCCATCGCCACGGTGATCCACAAGAATTGCCGCCACGACGGCCACCCGCCGGCCGCCAGGAGCATCCCCACGTAGGCGAAAGGCAGGGCGAAGATCGTATGCTCGAATTTGATCAGTTCCAGGAAATCGCGGATTTTGGTCAACACGTTGAAATTATACCATGATGCGTGATGCGTAAAACGTGATGCGTGACTGGATCTCTGTTTGTGCTCGAAGCGGATCGTCAGGTCCGCGCTTCTGCACGCCCTGCCGGGATCTGGCGATCCCCGGCAAGCACAAACCAGAGCGATGCGCGCAATGCGCTTTATGGAGTTAGGCATCACGTTTCACGTTTCGTGTATCTTGTATATAATCCGCATTATGAACCGTAGACCATGGCTTGCTTTCGTATGTGGATTCCTTCTTGTTACTGTGGCTGTGCTCAGCATTGCGCAGCTTTCGGCGCGGCGGCAGTTCCTCACCCGTGGATGGGAAATCGACTTCCCCGCACCTTTGGCCGACACTGAGTTGCCGCGTGGATGCGTCAACGCCGCGTTGGAACAGTACGATGCTGCTGACCTGGCCTGGGCGCTGGATACGATTGCTGGCGGCGGCTTCGCCTGGGTGCGCCAGCGTTTTGCCTGGGCCGACATCGAACCCGCGCCTGGCGACTTCCACTGGGCGGCGTGGGACGCGCTTGTGGCGGAAGCCGGCGCGCGCAATCTGCGCCTGATCGCCGTCCTTGATACTGCGCCCGTGTGGGCCGGGATGCCGCCCGATCCCGCCGCGTTCGCGCGCTTTGCCGGAACATTCGCTGCCCGTTACGGCGACGCGCTCACCTACTACCAAATCTGGCACAACCCCAACCTCGGCGACGCCTGGGGCGGCTACGCGGACGCCTATGCCTACACCGCTCTACTCACGAATGCGGCAGACGCGATCCGCGCCGCGGATGCCGACGCGCGCATCGTGCTCGGCAGCCTTGCCCCCACCGTCGAAACCGGCGAACGCAATTACGCCGAAGACGTCTTCCTGGAGATGCTCTACGTCGCCGGCGCGCAGCCGTACTTCGACGTGGTTGCCGCGCAGCCTTACGGCTTCTTCTCTGCGCCGGAGGAGCGCACGGTGGGCCGCGAGACCTTCACCTTCTCGCGGGCGATCCTGATCCGCGAAGCGCTCGAAGCGCACGGCGACGGCGACAAGGCCGTGTGGATCAGCCACTTTGGGTGGAACAGCAAACCCGCTGGCTGGCCCGGCCCGGATTCGATCTGGGGCAGCGTGGATGAGACAACGCAGGCCGAATACACCGTCGCGGCGTTATCTCGGGCGGAGCGCGAGTGGCCGTGGGTGGGCGTGATGTGCGTGAATGGCTTCCAGCCGCGTCCCGAGGATTCGGCGCGTCTTGTTCCCGATGCGGAGGAGCATTGGGGCTTCGCCTTGGTGGGGCCGGAAGACGAATTGCGCCCGGTCTACACGGCGCTGCGCGACTGGAACACCCGCCCGCGTGTGGCGACGCCCGGCGGATACAATGCCGGCGCATCGCTGGCGGACTTCGACGGCGCGTGGACACTTGGCCCGCAGGGCGCTGACATCGGCCAAAGCGGCGACCGGGTGACGCTGACGTTCGAAGGCACGGGCGTCGCGCTGACGGTGCGGCGCGGGCCGTATCGCGCGTTCCTGTTCGTCACCGTCGATGGCGCGCTAGCTTCCTCGCTGCCCCGCGACCGCGAAGGGCGCGCTTACGTCGTCCTCTACGACCCGCTGGCCGCCGTGGCGACCATCCCCCTGGCGGAAAACCTCCCCTACGGGCAGCACACCGTTGAAGTGATCGCCGAGCGCGGGTGGGGACAGTGGGCGCTCGCCGATTGGCGCGTGGCGAACCAGCCGGACATGTCTGGAGACTCGAGGCGCTACGTGGCGCTATCATTACTTGGACTCGGCGGGCTGATCCTGGCGATATTTGCCGGGCGGCGCGTGGCGTGGGGACGCCTGGGGCAGGGGCTTGCCAAAGCCTGGAACTGGCTGCGTGAGGGCGGGCAAGTCGCGCTGACGGCGACGCTGAGCGCGATCTACCTCTTCGCCGCGTGGCAGGTGATGATGGGCCAGGGCGTCTTTCGCCGTCTGGGGGATGGCGGCGAGCAACTGGCGCTGCTCCTGGCGGCGGGATTATACTACTTCTCACCGTGGATGGTGTTGACGCTCGGCGCGGGCGCGGTGGTGTCGTTCATCGTCTTTGTGCGGCCGGCGTTGGGATTGGCGCTCACATTGTTCGCCGCGCCCTTGTACATGCATCCGCTTTCGCTGCTTGGCAAGTCGTTCTCGCTGGCGGAGTTGATATTGCTGCCCACGCTCGCCGGAAGCTTTGTCCAGGTGGTAGGGAAATGGAAGACGGGATGGCGGCCGTCCTTCCCACGCCGTCAGATGATGTGGTTAGGCGCTTTCGTCGTCGTGGCGGTGCTCTCCACGCTTTTCGCCCAGCATCGACACGAGGCGCTGCGCGAACTGCGTCTGGTCATCCTCGAACCGGCGTTGTTTTACCTGGCGTTGATCGCCTTGCCGATGGAGCAGCGTGAGCGGCAGCGCATCATCGACGCCTTTGTGTGCAGCGCGGTGATGGTCGCTGTGGTGGGGTTGGTGCAGTATTTCTTCCTGGGCGATGTGATCACGGCGGAGGGCGGGATGCGGCGGCTGCGCAGCATCTACGGTTCGCCCAACAACGTGGGGTTGTACCTGGGCCGGGCGCTGCCGCTGATGCTGGCGGTGGTGTTCTTTGGTGGAGGCGATATTTTACCGCAGAGCGCGCAGAGATCGCTGAGGTCTTTTGATTTCCTCGGCGTCCTCAGCGACCTCTGCGGTGGAAAAGTTTCAAAGCGACGCCTGCTGTACGCGCTGGCGTGCGCGCCGGTGGGTGTCGCCTTGCTGCTGAGCCTCTCGCGCGGCGCGATCGTCCTGGGCATTCCGGCGGCGCTGCTGCTGTTGGGCGTCCTCGGCGGGCCGAAATGGCGGCGAGCGACGATCGTTGTTCTGCTGATCGGCATCGTGGCGCTGATCCCGCTGTTGAGCACGCCGCGTTTTGCCGGGATGTTCGACTTGAGCGGCGGCACGACCGGCTTTAGGCTGTCGTTGTGGCACAGCTCGTTGGGAATGATCCGCGATTATCCGCTGTTGGGTGTGGGGCCGGATAATTTCCTCTACGCTTACCGCACCCGCTACGTCTTGCCGACGGCGTGGGAAGAGTTCAACCTGGCGCATCCGCACAACGTGGTGATGGATTTCGCGGCGCGGCTGGGTATCCTGGGATTGGTGGCGTTCGCGGGGCTGCAAGTGTCGTTCTGGCGCAAAGTGTGGTCTCTGCACAATGACGCACGTCCGGAGACCCGCGCGCTCGCGCTCGGCGTGATGGCGTCGATGGCGGATTTCCTGGCGCACGGGCTGGTGGATGCGGCGTATTTTGTGATCGATTTGGCGTTTGTCTTCTGGTTCTCGCTGGCGTTGGTGACGTGGCTGCGGGCCGATTACTCCTCGACTTCGAGCGACGTCTGACCGATGCCACTTTGGATGTTGATCTCGACGGTGACAGGCGACACGCCGTAGGCGGCGTTGACGTACACATCGCCGTCGCGGGTGAGGCCGTTGGCGTCGACCTTCCCAATGGCTTTGTTCACGATCACGCGCACGCCGATGTCTTTGGGCAGGTACAGTGTCGTCTTGCCGATCCCGCCCTGGATGTAGACCTCGACGTTCTGCTCCCAGTCACCGTCCAAGTTCACGGTCACGTCACCGGCCCCCATATCCAATTCGAGATGCGCCAGGCTCTGGTTGCCGCTCAAATCGATCGTGAAGTCCCCCGCGCTTAATTTGCCGTCAAACCGCGTCACGTTCAGCTTGCTCAGGTCGATATCGCCGCTGCCTGCGCCGCACTCGATGCGCATGTCCAGCGGAATCTCCTCGTTGAATTTGAGATCCCACGTATAGCGGATGTCGCTGCGGACCGAAATCTGCTCGCTGCTGGGTTGGCGGATGTTCAGCCGACCGCTGCCGTCGGTGACGGTGTAATCGACTTGAGGTTTCCAATCGGCGACGTTGTAGGTGAAGTTAGCGCGCATGAGCGCCTCGGCCCCGTGATTCACTTTGAGTTCCCCGGTGCCCATTTTGATATGCACACGCACTTGCTCGGCGTCGCCCACATCCACCGTCTGCGTTTCCTTGTTGAGTTCTCCCACCGTTACAGTATTGACACGAAAGTTCCCGACCGCGCAGCCTAGCGAAACAAACAGCGCGGTGACGATGATGAGCAACAACGTCAATCGGGTTGTTTTGCTATTCATTATATTTCCTCCAAAATAGTCAACGTTAAGATTGTGTATAGAGTAATACGAACGGAGCGGGGGTCAAGTTGCGGCGTACTTTTGTGTTGTTGACGATGCGCCCAAATCGTAGTATGCTACGTATGTGTAAGT
>DAOUAY010000336.1:0-3358 GCA_034432995.1 Anaerolineae bacterium
CAGCACGCGGACGCCGCGCTCCGCCAACTGGATCGCCGCCGACATCCCCGCCGGCCCGCCACCAATGATGAGCACGGGCACGTCGACGACCTGCAACGCGCGAGACGGCGGCGGTTCGGCGACTGGCGGCAACACAGGCAGCCCTTCCAACGGCTCGACGGCCATGCCGGGCGTCACCGGCGTCATGCACGCCTTCACCGGCAAGCCATCCGCAATCACAAGGCATTGCGAACACTGCCCGTTCGCGCAGAAGATGCCCTGCGGTGAACCGTCGCGGTGATGATGCCCGAACACGTGGATGCCGTGCGCGAACAACGCCGACGCGATCATCTCGCCGCGCCGCGCGGTCAACGGCTGGCCCTGCCACGTCAATTCGACAAAATCATCGGGCGGAATCGGAAGAATCGGATGCGCTGTGATACGATAGCCTGCCATACGTGCTCCTTGTCAAAGTCACATAGTCGTTAGTCTGGTCGTCGGATAGTCTCAGTCGATCACAAAATGCTCCGAGGGGATCGGCAGATCCCCGTTCTGGTCTGGATCTGGCGATCCAGACCAAGCAACACTAGATCTACTGAGGCCGGTTGTCGGATAGTCTCAATCGATCACAAAATGCTCCGAGGGGATCGGCAGATCCCCGTTCTGGTCTGGATCTGACGATCCAGACCAAGCAACACTAGATCTACTGAGTCCGGTCGTCAAGTGATGCGCGGCTCTGTGCTATGTCAAGTATAGCAAGACGACCGTAAGGATTGCACTGAAGTTATACCCGTCTTTGAAAGTTAAACAGCATACCGGTAGACAGAAAACAGTAGACGGTAGACAGGGAATATTTCCCGTCTACCGTCTCTCTCTTCCCGTCTACCGTCTACTGTCTCTCTCTTCCCGTCTACCGTCTACTGTCTACCGTCTACTTTACAAACCGCAAAATGCCGCCATTTGCCTGCGGGATATCCGCCCACGTCCGCCCTGCGCCGTTGAATTGGGGCAGCCACGGCGCCAGGGCGTCGAACATTTCGTCGCACATCGCCCAAACTTCGGGCGGATTGCAGACCGCCCCGGTCAGCGGGTCGTGGAGCACGGCGAGCTTGACCAGTTCGCGGTTGCCCGTCAACGCCGCCTCGACCGCCATCTCCTGCACGCTGACGCTGACGCGACACGTCGCCGCGCACGCTAGCGGCAAGTCGCCCACCCACGCCGGGCTGATGCCGTTGCTGTCCACGTAGCAGGGTAATTCGACGGTGCATCCGTCGGGCAGGTTGGTGATGAGACCCGTGTTCGCCACGTTGAAGTGCCCGCGATAGACCCGCCCGGTCTCCAACGACTCGATGATATACGAGCCGTGTTCGCTGCTGCGGTCGCCCAGGTGGATCATGTCCACTTCGCCGCTCATATACTTGGGATACAATTCTTCGTATTCGTTACGTTTCTCTGTCGTTTCACGCAAATAGCCGCCGGTTTCGCCGTTGATCCAACTGTCCAGCGAAATCCAGTCCTTGATCTCGTGTGGCCGTTTGCGATACCACGGCACGTACTCGCTCAGGTGGCCATTGGACTCCGTCGAGTAATAGCCGAAGCGCCGCAGCACGTCGATGCGCACCTTCTCGGTCTGCGAAAAATGCGGGTGCTTCTCGAAGGCTTCGAGCAGATAGGGCGTCATATCCTTGCCCTTGTGCGTCACCTGGATGTACCACGTCTGGTGATTGATCCCCGCGCAGATAAAGTCCACCTCTTCTTGCGGCAGCCCCAACGCCTGCGCGATCTGCCAATGCCCGCCCTGGACGCCGTGACACAGTCCCACCACCGGCACGCCGCCCGCGCGACGCACGGCCCAGGTGTTCATCGCCATGGGATTTGCGTAGTTGATCAGCAATGCGCCGGGGTTGGCGACCTCGCGCATGTCTTTGGCGATGTCGAGCAACACAGGGATGCTGCGCAGCGCGTAGAAGATGCCGCCCGGCCCCAACGTGTCGCCCACGCACTGATCCACGCCGTACTTCAGCGGGATTTCGATGTCGTAGCGGAACGCCTCCAGGCCCCCCACCCGCGCCAGGCAGAAGACGTAATCCGCGCCTGCAACCGCCTCGCGCTGGTCGAGCGTCGGCGCAATCGTTGCCGGAACACCGCTATCGGCAATCATCTTTCGGCAGACGTTCGTGACCATGTCCAAATACGTCGGGTTGATGTCCATGAAGCGGAACTCCGTATCCCGCAGCTCCGGCACGGCCAGAATATCCATCATCAGCCGCCGCGTAAACGTCAAACTTCCAGCCCCAATCACTGCTATTTTAACCATAGAACAACCTCCTTGAAAATAATCTCACTTTAACGCTTAAGGCGGATCACAATCCGCCGTCCCCACAGCACCGGATTGTGATCCGGCGCAAGCATTTTGAAGACTTCACCACGAATCTACACCAATCTTCACGAATAAAAAGAAGAAATTAGTGCAAATTCGTGAAGATTAGTGGTGAAAAACCATCGCCCGTTACATCGTACACTTCTGAAACAAAAACCGTTGCCACAGATGCGCCAGGTTGCCCACGTCGGGGGTGTAGGTGTCGAGGTAGCGGAAGCCCCACTCCGCCATAAACTTCCGCAAGGCAGCGGGCTTGTAGGCGCGGACGTTCATCAGTTCAATGGATTCGCCGGGCAGGCAGCGCACGATGCCGCCAAAGCACGGGAATTCCAACGGCTCGCGGACGCGGAACGACGCGACGTACCGCAGCGCGTCCACGTCCTCCTCGTAGATTTCCTCGCCGACCAGCTCGCCAGCGTCTTGATCGATGCACAACTTTTCGAGCAGGTTGTCAAAGAACAGGCTCAAGTTCTGCGGGAGGCGAACCAGCCGGTTACGCAACTGCGCGTTTTTGTCCGGCGTCTCGAATTGCGGGACGACGTCCAGGTAGAGATAATGCCCCTCAGGGATGATACGCGCCAACGCCTCGGCGATGACCGCCTGCTCGAAATTGCCGAACGTGCCGCCGAGCATCGCGTACACCTGCGCGTCAAACTCTGCGAGAAGCGGGCGCCATTTTTCCACAAAATCAGACCGCAAAATGTCGGCCAGGACGAATTTCTTGGGAAAGTGCTCCTCAGCAAGGTTTTGCTGTGCCAGACCCAACATCGTCCGTGAGGAATCCACGCCAAAGTAAACCACAGGGTATTCACAAGCGTGGGCGATGCGCAGGAGCGGCTGCTCCGGCCCAGCGTTGCCGCATCCCAGGCTCACGAAGGCGATGCGCCGGCCTGTCGTCCAAAACAACTGCCGGGCGAAGAACGCGCACTCATCGTCGGAGCACATCTCCGCCAACTCCGCCCCGCGATATGTGTAGAACGTCTCCGCCCCTTCTGTCGT
>DAOUAY010000337.1:0-11052 GCA_034432995.1 Anaerolineae bacterium
TCGGGGGTGTAGTGGTGCAGTTCGATGCGATTGCCGTCCGGGTCGGTGATCCACGCCTGGTAGCTGTGATCCTTCCCCATTTTGATCGGACTGACTTCGATGCCGCGCGCCTGTAACGTTGCCACTGTGGCTTCGATGTCGTCCACTTCCATACAGATGTGTCTGAATGACTGTTTTTCAGCAGGCGTGTCGAGTTGGCCCTCGAAAAGCTCGATGAAGTTGCGTCCGCCGAGGAAGAGATAGACGCCGAAACGCCGGCCCTCGTCGTCTCTGAAATCGAAGGCTTCCTTTAGCCCCAGGCCGTCGCGGTAGAACTGTAGCGATTGCTCCAAATCCGAAACGGTAAAACAAGCGTGCGCCAATCCTGTGATCATCGTGAACTCCTTAGATCTGCTCAATCTGCTTAATCTGCTGATGAAAACTCAATTTGCTCTTCCTCGGTTGTGCGCGGAGTAGCGAGCGCTTCGACGTGAGCAACCCATTCGCGCCAGTCTTTGTTGGGCCAGGTTTGCCGGTACGCGCGGAGGAGCGCGACGATCTCTTGTTTCGTCACCTCGCTGTCGGTGAAATTGATGTTGGAGGTGTAGCGCGTCATTTCATCGAGATTGCGCAGACAGCGCTTCTGGATGCGCGCGCCGAGTCGAGCGAATTGAACCTCGCTGGCGGCGCTATGGCGCAATGCGACCACGCGCCGCTGAAAGGGTTTTAGCCAGGCGTCAGGGATTCTGCCCTCGACGATCTCTTGCAGCGCGTGCAGGCGATCCTGGATCGCGCGTGTGACCATCTTGGAAGCCAGCTTTGTGAACCCGTATATTCCGCCGGTCATCACGGCGACAAACACGAGCAAAATTATGAGAAACTGGGACATGGCGACTCCTTTCAGAATAGTCGAAAGTCCAAAGTCCAAAGTCCAGAGTTCGAAGTCTAATGTCGAAAGTCCAGAGTCTTTCGGAATTGTATAACGCGCGATAAAAAAGTCAAAGTTCCCATTTGCCAGACCTGGAGTTTCGGAGTACATTACTTTCGACTTTCGACTTTGGGCTTTCGACTTTGAACTTTCGACTTTGAACTTTCGACTTTGAACTTTCGACATTAGACTCCGGGCTACTCTCGAGGAGAATTCGATGAAAATTACCAAGTTAGAGACGTTTTTGGTCAAGCCACGCTGGCTGTTCTTGCAGATGCACACCGATGAAGGACTGATCGGGTTGGGCGAGCCGATCCTCGAAGGGCGCGCGTTGACGTGCGCGCGGGCGGTGGACGAACTTGCGCCGTACCTGATCGGCCAGGACCCCACGCGCGTCGTTCATCACTGGCAGGCGATGTACCGCCACGCTTTCTATCGCGGCGGCCCGCTGCTCACCAGCGCGTTGAGCGGGGTGGAGCAGGCGCTGTGGGACATCACCGGCAAGGCGCTCGGTGTGCCGGTCTACAAGCTCTTCGGCGGTCCCACCCGCGACCGCATCCGCATGTACAAACACGCCAACGATCCCGCAGCGATCCAGTCGTGGATGGCGCAGGGATTCACGGCGTTCAAGACGGGCGTACATGGCGGGCGTCCGGCGCGGATCATCGAGAGCCTGGCGTTCGTCCAGGAAGCGGAGGCGCATTTTGCCGCGTTGCGCGAGGCCGGCGGGCCACATGCCGACATCGCCATCGACTTCCACGGCGCGATCAGCCCGCAGACGGCGAAACTGTTGATCAAGGCGCTGGAACCGTACCAGCCGATGTTTATCGAGGAGCCGTGCCAGGCGCAGAACCTCGATGTGCTGGCGGAGATCGCGCGCGGGACGCACCTGCCCATCGCCACCGGCGAGCGTGTTTTCACCAAGTGGGGCTTCCGTGAGGTGTTGGAAAAGCACGCGGCCTCGGTGCTCCAGCCGGATTTGTGCCACGCGGGCGGCCTCAACGAAGCGCGCATCATCGCCGGGATGGCCGAGGCGTATTACGCCGGTATAGCACCCCACAATCCTCTCGGCCCGATCTCGCTGGCGGCGTGCATCCAGTTGGACGCTGCGATCCCCAACTTCATCGCGCAGGAGCACACGACGTTGGGTGAGGGCTACCTGAAGCAGCCGTTTGTGGCGAAAGATGGCTTCGTCGAGCTGCCCGCCGGGCCGGGCCTGGGCATCGAATTGGATATGGACGCGCTGGAGGACAAGATCGATCACGACTGGCGCAATCCGGAGCGGTACGATCCCGACGACGGGTCGGTGTTGGATTGGTGATCGATTCATTGGGTAGGGGGTGGCAGTTGTCTGCCTGAGCCGATAAAAAAAGCTGCTGCTGTTGGAAAACAGCAGCAGCTTTTTGTCATGGGATCTTACTGTACTGTGACGCTGGCAGTAGTTTTGACGTTCATACTGGGGGCGTAGGTGAAACCACTCTTGGTCACGTCAGTCACCGTAAAGGTGAACGTGCCGGCTTTCTTGATACTGGCCGATTGGAAGCTCACCGTGCCGTTGGCGCCGGTCGTTCCGCTGACCGAGCCGGTGGTGGCGCCGCTCCATGTGCCGTAAACCGTCGCGCCGCTGACAAAGTTGCCGACCGTATCTTTGATGGTCACCACAGCAGTGGCGCTGCGGTTGTTGCCGGTCTTCTTGCCCGACATAGTGATGTCGAAGACATACATCGTGCCGCCACCGCCGCTGCCACCGCACTGCCCGCCGAGGTTTTGCAGGGCAGAGCAGGCTTGTACCAGGCCGTAGCCGTAATAGACGTCCCGCCCCGCCGCGCCGAGATCGAACGCCGTCGTTGTCAAAGCGGTGCGGATTTGCGCATTTGTCTTGGCGGGGTCGAAACTCCACACCAGGGCCGCCACAGCCGAAACGTGCGGCGTTGCCATCGAGGTGCCGTCCCAGGCTTCGTAACCGTTGCCGGCAGCCGGAATGGTGCTGACCACTGAGCCGATCTGCCCGAGCTTGTTGGCGACGAGATACTGCCCGTCTTCCTGGCTCAGGCTGATGGCGACGATGGTAGATGAATTGCCCTCGCCGAGCGTGCCGAGGAAGTTGCCCGGCACGTTATTGTAGATGACAGCCGCCACACCACCACTGGTTTGGACGTTTCTCACCTTGGTGTAGAAATCCACGGTTCCGCGCTCGCAGAGCACGACCTTACCGCTCCACGCGCCGGTGGCATTGCACAAACCACCGTTCACCAACTGCCCACTGGCGGTTCCGTAAGCAGCGTAATCAATGTGGTTGGCCTGGTAAGTGGCGCCATCCACAGAAAGCGTGTTCGTGGAAATCCACGGGACCGTGCTCAATACGGCTACGCCAGGCGCCGCCACTTCGACCTGGCTGTTGTACTGCGAGAAATCGGCTTTTACCATATTGGCATCGATGGCCGCAACCGACATCACCGTGCTGTAAGAAGCCGGATAACTAAGAGCCGAGGTGCCTGCGTTGCCCGCTGCCGCAATGGAGAGGATGCCCTGCGAATACAGGTTGTTGAAGGTGCTTTCTTCTGTCTTGCTCTTTTGTGAACCGCCGAGGCTCATGCTGATGATGTTGGCGCCCGCCGCTTTGCAGCGATTGGCCGCATCTGCCAGCGTGGAGCTATACGTCCAGCCGCAGTCTGCGCCGCCGAAGACCTGGACGAAATAGAACGACACCGCGCCCGGCGAAACCCCCACGACGCCAACGTTGTTGTTCGCTGCCGCGATGGTGCCCGCCACGTGGGTGCCGTGCCCGCAGGTGTCAGTGCGCCATGCCGGATCAGGATATCCGCCTAGGATAGTGGCCCCGGAAAACTCCTCGTGCGTGGCGGAGAGACCGGAGTCGATGACGCAGACGACGATCCCAGCACCGGTAGCCGCGCCTGCGTCAACGACGCCGTTGCGGTCCACGTCCCAGACATCGCGGGCCTGGACCATATCGATGCCGTAGGGCACGATCTGCCCTTCGCCCATCGGGTAGCGCAGAACATCGGCCTCGATGCCGGTCACATTGGGGTTGCGCTGGATGCCTTGCATGGCTTGGGTGGGCAGCGTCACCGCAATCGCGCCCAGGTCGTCGAATTCGTAATGGACCTGGCCTTTGGCGGCTTGCAGTGCGTTCATGACCGCACCTTTGCTCCCCGGGTTGAAGTACACGATGACCCGTTGCTGATCTTTGGGGTCGGCGGAGGAGGTGGCAACTGCCTGGCTTGCTGGGATCATGGAGGTCAACAAGGCCACCACGACAAACGCAAACGCGAAAAACCGCACTTTGTTGAACATGGTTGTAGTTCTCCTTTACATTTGGAAAAACATTGGGGATAGAATGAACGCTGGCTCTGGAAATGCCACAGCGCAGCTAGGGGTGAAATTGGCGGCACCCGCTAAGAACTAACGCGGACTGTTCGATAGGATTGTGATTTGTCTCGATAGGTCTGCCTCCTGTTGCCATACGTGTATGGGATGGTGTCTGGTCACGCCCGCCTTGCCTATCATCTTGTGTGACAGACGTCCATAACATGATGTATTTTATCACTTTTTTTGAAAGTGACGAATACTCCTTTTGTATTAAACTGGCGCTTGTCTTGCAGAGATTTGATTTTTATTTAGGTCAGTTTATACTCATTGAACAACAACCCCGGGTGATTCGTTGATGTATTTTCAGGAGGTGTGAAGATGCGTATCCTGGTTTTAGCTGATGATCGTTGGCATCCGGCGCAGGTGGCTCGCGAGGGGCTGGCGCCGTTGACCGAACAGGGCTTTACCTTCGACTGGATCGAGAACGCCGCCGAGTGGTCGGAAGAGCGTATGGCCGCGTATCCTGTGGTGCTGTTCGTCAAATCGAACAACGTCTCGGCGAGCGACGAAAACCCGTGGATGACCGAGGAGGTCGAGGCCGCCTTCGTGAACTACGCCCGCCGGGGTAACGGCCTGCTGGTTGTCCATTCCGGCTCTGCCGGATACGCGCAGACACCGGCATTCCGCGAATTGATGGGCGGCGTGTTCGTCAATCATCCTCCCCAGTGCCCTGTCACCGTGGAGCCGCACGTGGGCCATCCTTTGACAGTCGGAAGCGCGCCATTCACTTTGACAGACGAGCATTACATGATGGCGCTGGATGATGCGGATGCCGACATCTTCATGACCACCGCCTCGCAACACGGCATCCAGCCCGGCGGTTGGACGCGTTCTGAAGGGGCGGGGCGCGTCTGTATGCTCACGCCCGGTCACAACGTCGAAGTGTGGCTGCATCCCTCATTCCAGACCTTGCTGGGCAACGCGCTGCGCTGGTGCGCGGCAACGAAGCGCACAGCGTTTGTGACCGGCGCCGACCGGGGATTGGGCTTTGGAATCGCCTCTGGCCTTTTGGCGCAGGGCTGGCGCGTGTTCGCCGGGCAATATATGCCTCAGTGGCCAGAGTTGGCTGACCTGAAAGAACAGTATCCCAATGATTTGCGCATCATCCCACTGGACGTGTCCTCGGTGGAGTCGGTGCAGGCGGCGGCGCAAGCCGTGGCAGCACAGATTCCGCACCTCGACATGCTGATCAACAACGCCGGCGTCAGCACGCGCACCAATCCGCGCACCATCCGCGAGGCGCAGGACTACGCCGAAATGCGCCGTCTGTTCGACATCAACAGCCTGGGGCCGCTGCGCGTGGTGGAGGCGTTCTTGCCGCTGCTGGATCGCGGGACGTTCAAGCGGCTGTGTTTTGTTTCCTCGGAGGCCGGCAGCATCGAGCGCAGCTATCGCACGGCCTGGTTTGGCTACTGCATGTCCAAGGCCGCGCTGAATATGGCCATCAAGAATTTGTTCAATTTCCTGCGCCCGGAGGGATACACCTTCCGCGTTTACCATCCCGGTTGGGTGCGTTCGTACATGAGCGGGCAGAAGAACAATGAAGCCGACCTGGAACCGGAAGATGCCGCCGCCTATGCCATCCCCTTCTTCGTGAATGCGCGCGAAGATGAAGACCGGCTGATCCTCGTCGATTATCAGGGCAACGAATGGCCGTGGTAAAGATAATAGGGGGGACTATGCATCCATTTGCGATGTTAGCTGTGCCGCAGGGTGCGGTGGGCATCCACTGGTTTGAGCAGAACGCCTACGCCCTCAAGGATTCGCGCGGGACGGTGCTCCTTATTGATCCGTACTTCCCGAGGTCCCGTCCAGCGGAGAAATTCATCCGTCCACAACCGCCCGTGGTTGAGGCGGAATTTCCTGTCGACTACGTGCTGGTGACACACCGCCACAGCGATCACACCAACCCAGAGACGCTCACCCGTATCCACGCGGCATGGCCGGACGTCGTCGTCATCGGCCCGCCGGAGAGCATCGCGCAGGTGCTTGGCAAGACGCCCATCGAAGCAGATCGCACGATCACGATCCACGCGGGAGAATCGGTAACGGCTGGCGAGATCGTCATCCAGGCGTTTTGGTCGAAACCGCCGGAGGGCGATCCCGCCGCGGACATCGCGCCGCCGGACGTCGCCCACCTGGGCTACGTCATTGAGTTGGAGAGCATCCGGCTCTACGTCACCGGCGACGCTATCAACACCTTTGCTGATCACGATGAACTGCTCGCGCCCATCGCTGCGCTGAAACCGGACATCGGTTTCCTCACCACCCATCCCACCGAAGGCGAGTTCCCGTTCTTCGAAGACAGTGTCCGATTGGCGCAAAAACTCGGGCTAAAGACAGCGGTCCCCGCGCACTACGCATGTTTTGCCAAGCGGACGTATGATCCGCAAGCGTGGGCAGCGTTGTTTCCCGCTAAAGGTCCGCAACCATTGATCATCCCCTGGAACGCGCACATCATTTATCGTCCAAACGTTTGACTGCTTTAGGAGGAACAATGGACTTTGCCTATCTCAAAAACTTGATGGCGCAGCACGCCGAAATGATCCGGCAACTCACGGACGGGGTGACGCCGGAACAGGCTTGCTGGAAGCCAGACGCGGAGACCTGGTCGATCCTGGAAATCATCAACCACCTCTACGACGAGGAATGTGAGGACTTCCGCGCGCACCTGGACGTCATCCTTGACAAGCCGGAGGAAGGCTGGGGACACATCAGCCCATTCGAGTGGGTGACAGCGCGCCGTTATAACGAGCGCGACCTTGAGGCGTCCGTGCACAACTTCCTCGCCGAGCGCCGCGCCTCGCTGGCGTGGCTCGATAGCCTGGACACGCCTAATTGGGAGGCGCACATCCCGACACCCTGGGATAGCGTCATGCGCGCGGGGGATATGTTCGCCTCCTGGGTCATCCACGACCAGTGGCATATCCAGCAACTCGTGCAGATTCGCCGGGCGTATACCATCGCGCAAGTCGCGCCGTATGACGTGCGTTACGCGGGGGAATTGTAAAACCCAAACTACAAAAGTCTCACGATTCACCTGGTTGGGCAAGTATCTATGCCGAACAATAGGTCTGCATTGCGCGATACGGGCTGAGACTTTTGTAGTCTGATTCGTGATGTTTTCATTGACAGTGAAAACTTTTTGCTGTATAATTTCATTATGAATGAAAACTCTTGGCGAACAAAGTGGACACACGATCAAATCCGGGCGCTGTTGCTGGAACAATTCGAGATGTTCCGGCAAGTCGACACTGGCATCCCGCGCGCCCGGTTAGTCGATGTCGAACAAGCTGCTTCACTGCCGCACGCCATCATCATTTCGGGATTACGGCGCGCGGGGAAGTCTACGCTGCTTGCGCAGATGGCGCGCAAGTTGGGTGAAGAGCAATACTACTACCTCAACTTCGAGGACGACCGCTTTTTGGGCTTTCAGGCGGAAGATGCCAACGCGGTGTATCAAACCCTGGTCGCGCTCTTTGGGGAACGCAAAACCTTTGTCGTGGATGAAATCCAGAACGTTCAGGGGTGGGAGCACTTTGTCCGCCGTTTTATGGACATGGGCTTCAAGTTTTACATCACCGGGTCGAACGCTTCATTGCTCAGCCGTGAGCTAGGCAGCCGGCTGACCGGGCGTTACGTGCCTATCGAATTGTTCCCCTTCTCGTTCGCCGAATTCCTGCATTTCCGAGGTTATGCAATACCCGACACGGCGCGTATGACGACGACTGACAAGGGCCTGCTGCGCCGTTATCTGGACGAGTACCTTCGCTTGGGTGGTATCCCTGAACCGCTCAAGTATCCTGATCTGCCATTGCTCCGCATCCTGTACGATGATGTGGTCTACCGGGATATCGCCGTTCGCTACGGGATTGATGAAGTTGGCGCGCTCAAAGAACTCGCGTACTACCTGGTGAGCAATCCGGCCGGCCTGATCTCGTACAATAAGCTCAAGCAGCAATTGCACCTGGGCAGTGTGAATACGGTCAAGAACTACATCGAGTATCTTGAGAATAGCTGGCTTGTTTTCACGGTGAACGTGTACGACTATTCGGTGAAACGCCAACAAATCGCGCCGAAAAAAGTCTATTGCATCGATACTGGCCTTGTTAACAGCGTCGGTTTCACTTTCTCTCCCAATGCAGGCAAGCTACTGGAAAACCTGGTATTCCTGGCGCTCCGGCGAAACACAAGCGAGATTTATTACTATATCACGCCCTCCGGCTTCGAGGTGGATTTCTATCTGCCGGAGACGCACCAACTGTTCCAGGTTGCACAAAACATCGAGCATCCGGCCACGCGGGAAAGGGAAATCCGCGCCCTGAGTGATGCATTGCGCGCCCTCAACCTCACCCACGGGATAATTTTAACCGACGCGAATTTGGACCCTGTCGAGGAAGATGGCATAACGATAGAAATCCGCTCAATGGCCGAATGGCTACTTGAGCTATGATCGCTTTGTCTGGTACAAATTTCACCACTAATCTTCACGATTCCACACTAATTTTCTATTTGTGAAGATTAGTGCAGATTCGTGGTTCCGAGGAGGCCAATTATGAAATTCACCGATGGATATTGGGGTATTCGAGAAGGCGTGACGCCGCACTACGCGGTGCATGTTTACGACGTCGATGCTGAACCCGACGCGCTGACCGTCTACGCGCCGACCCGCCGGGTCAATCATCGCGGCGACACGCTCAATCTGCCGTTGCTCACCGCGCGTTTCTCCGCGCCGGTGGAGAACGTCATCCGCGTGCAGGTATGGCATCACAAAGGCGGGCAACCGCGCAAGCCGGAATTCACGCTGTATCCGCAGCCCGCGCCGGATGTCGTCATCCACAACGCCGAAAAAGCCGCCACGCTGACGACCGGTCAACTGACCGCGCGCGTCGAAAAGGCCGGGGACTGGAAAGTGCAGTTCAAAGACGGCGACAGGGTCATCACCGAAAGCGGCTGGCGCGCGCTCGGCATGGTAGATACGCCTGAAGGCCGCTTCATCCACGAGCAACTGGCGCTCGGGGTGGGGGAGTGCGTCTACGGCCTGGGCGAGCGCTTCACGCCGTTCGTCAAAAACGGACAGATCGTCGATCTGTGGCAGGAAGATGGCGGCACCAGCAGCGAGCAGGCGTACAAGAACATCCCGCTCTACTTGACCAATCGCGGCTACGGCGTCTTCATCAACCACCCGGAGAAGGTCTCACTGGAAATCGCCTCGGAGAAGGTGGAGCGCGTGCAGTTCAGCGTGCCGGGCGAATACCTGGATTACTTCGTCATCTACGGCCCCACGCCCAAAGAGGTGCTCGATCGCTACACCGCGCTCACGGGACGACCCGCGCTGCCGCCGGCGTGGTCGTTTGGCCTGTGGCTGACCACATCCTTCGTCACGAACTACGACGAGGCCACCGTGACCAGCTTTATCGAAGGCATGGCCGACCGCGACCTGCCGCTGCACGTCTTCCACTTCGACTGCTTCTGGATGAAGGCATTTCACTGGTGCAACTTCGAGTGGGACCCGGCGGTCTTCCCCGATCCGGTGGGGATGCTGCAACGGCTCAAGGCGCGCGGCCTCAAGATTTGCGTGTGGATCAACCCGTACATCGCGCAGCGTTCGGCGCTCTTCGACGAGGGGCTGGCGCGCGGCTACCTGCTCCAGCGCGCGGACGGTTCCGTGTTCCAGTGGGACAAGTGGCAAGCGGGGATGGGGCTGGTGGACTTCACCAACCCGGCGGCGCGCCGCTGGTACGGCGACAAGCTGCGCGCGCTGGTGGATATGGGTGTGGATTGCTTCAAGACCGACTTCGGCGAGCGCATTCCCACGGACGTTGTCTACTTCGACGGCTCGGACCCGGCGCTGATGCACAACTACTACACCCAACTCTACAACCAGACGGTGTTCGAGGCGCTGGAAGAGAAGCTCGGGGTGGGCGAGGCGACCGTCTTTGCGCGTTCGGCCACAGCGGGCGGGCAGCAGTATCCCGTCCACTGGGGCGGCGACAGCACCGCCACCTTCGAGTCGATGTCCGAGAGCTTGCGCGGCGGACTGTCGCTCGGCATGTCGGGGTTTGGCTTCTGGAGCCACGACATGGGTGGTTTCGAGTTGACGGCGTCGGCGGACGTGTACAAACGCTGGTGCGCGTTCGGCCTGCTCTCGTCGCACAGCCGTTTGCACGGCAACAGCTCTTATCGCGTGCCCTGGCTCTTCGACGAGGCCGGGTACGACGGCCCGACTGCCAGCGACGTGTTGCGCTTCTTCACCAAACTCAAGTGCCGCCTGATGCCCTACCTCTTCGATGCCGCTATCGAAGCCCACGAACACGGTACACCGATGCTGCGCGCGATGCCACTTGAATTTCCCGACGATCCCGGCTGCGACACGCTCGACCGGCAGTATATGCTCGGCGGCGCGCTACTCGTCGCGCCGATCTTCTCGCCCGATGGGAAGGTAGACTATTACCTGCCGCAGGGCCGTTGGACGAATTTCCTCAGCAACACCGTGGTCGAAGGCGGGCGCTGGGTGCGCGAGACGCACGGCTATCTCAGCCTGCCGCTGATGGCGCGTCCTAACTCGATCATCGCGGTTGGCGCGAACGACCAGAAGCCCGATTACGATTTCGCCGACGGCGTGACGTTCCACCTCTTCGAGCTGGCGGACGGTGTGACGGCGATTGCGCGTGTGCCGACGCTCAAGGGTGAGACGGCGCTCACCGTCACCGCAACGCGCGCCGGGCAGGAGATTCGCGCCCAGGTCGAGGGCG
>DAOUAY010000338.1:0-5492 GCA_034432995.1 Anaerolineae bacterium
GTGGACTTCTACCTCGCGCCGATGCTACACATGCTCGGTATCCCGGTGGATTTGCTCACACCATTCTTTGCGATGTGCCGCATCGCCGGGTGGACGGCGCACGTGATGGAGCAATACGCCAACAACCGCCTGATCCGGCCCGATTCCTTGTACGTCGGCCCCGTGGGGCGACCTTATATCCCGCTCGAAGAACGCGAAGGCTCCATTGCCCCCAGCTTTTAACTGACGCCGACGGCGATTATGTACAGAGAGGTTTTGCAAATCGCCAACAAAGCTAAGGGTCTGTAAAAGAATAACCACCTTCCCAGAAGCTAACCATAGCGCAATCAAGGCATTTTCCAAGTGCAACCGCATGTCCAAGCGCAGCTTCCGGGAAGGTGAACTCGGGAAGTTATGTTTTTACGAATCCTAAGCTTTCAAAGCAAAACGCCTCAAGGCAAGCTGAATAAGCTTGACCTTGAGGCGTTTTTGGCCGTGTGACGGCGACGCTCAGTTTCTAAAGTTACGCAGCGTCAAGGGCAAGTAGATATGATATGGATACGGATCGATCAACACAATAGAGTCGGTCCACGGGCCGTAACTACTCGACTTGTCGATCATCGCCACACGCCAGTAATACTGCGCCTCGGCGTATTTCTTCAAGGGCATAAAGTATGTGTTATGCGTCGTGGCGGAGTCGATCAGCGGAGAAAATTGCGGGTTGCGCGCGATCTCAATACGATAGCGGGAGACACTCGTCGTCGTAATCGGTCGCCAGATAAAGGTGGGGAATAGATCAACCGCGACAGTGCCGGTGAGAGGCGCCACGAGCGTTATCGCCGGATATTGTTTGGTAAAGGTGTAGACGGCTGAGAAAGGGCCAGCATTATTGTCTCCGTCAATGACGGACACGCGCCAGTAATAGTCGCCGTCGGGATAGGATTGGGTTGGCGTCCAGCTTATCGAATCCAATACCCGGTTGTCAATGTAAGTGGCAAAGTTAGGGTGGTTCGAGACTTGCAAACGATACTTCGGCGCGCTCCAGCCGATAGCCTGTGTAGTACCGGGGAACAACACACCCCCCCATCTGAAAACAGGTGTGCTATAAACGACGCTGCCGGCTACCGGCGCAACGAGCGAAACCTGGGGCAAGGTGATGGCGAACGTGCTGACCGGCGACCATTGACTGCTATAGCTCACCGCTTGTGCGTTATTGGCGCGCACGCGCCAATAATAGGTGCGGGGGGCGTAAGCAACCAGCGGAGTATAGCTCTCGTGGTTGGTCGTGGCGGTATGTAACAAAGGCGAAAAATCTGGGTTGATCGCCAGTTCGAATCGATAGGTAGCCGCTCCCTCTACCGCATCCCAGACAAATCTCGGCGTCGAATAGTCGCCTTCCACGCGCAGATTGTCCGGCGCCAACCCCAATTTGGTGAATACCTGGGGTTCGCTTGGCGGCGCATTGTAATAGACGTTGTTGAACTTATGCCGTATGGTATAACGCCAATAGAGCGTACTGTCCTCATAGATGCTCTGCGTGGTATACATATACAGGAAGAGATCCGGGTAAGGTTCGCCGCCTGTACTCGTAGTTAGCTTGGTTTGTAAAACACTGGTGAACTGTGGATCACGGGCCACTTCGAGCCTGTAGCCGCCGATCAAGTCTGTATTCGGCGATTCGGCGTAAAGGTATGGCGAGTAAGGCAACGGTGGGCGCTCTCCCGGCAATCCTCCCACCGGGACGGTCAACGTCACCCGGTCGCCAATCGTCTTGAACTCGTGCAAGACCGCAGGAGCGGGGCCGTTGTCAGGGACGGTATCCGCGGCTGCCGTAGCCGTGTTACCCGTCGCGCTAAACAAAGCCGCCGATAAAGAGAAAGGCTTATCGCCTCTGTCACCTATCGCCGTTTTGGGCAGGCGCAATTCGACGTACCCGACCGTCGCACTATAATAGATCGCCCCGCCCACCTGTCCGACATCAACGAGATTCCTGACTTGCGTATCCCAGGAGAGCGTATTCGTGATCCACGTGTGTAAGGGAACAGACGCGGTATCTATCGCAGCGCCGTTATAGGTCACGTACAGCGCGTATTCAGGCCGGTAATATGAAGCCGTGGTGATGGCCGGGCGGCCAGGCGGCGCGACACTCGCGCCGTCCCCGGCTTCCTGGTTGCCATCCAGGTACAGGCCATAGACCACCGGCGTCCCCAACGTGGGATTGATATGGAACCCTATGATCCAATTATCCTTATCCTGCGCTGCATAGAGGGTGGTCAGTTCCGTCGCCCCCAGGCCGTCGTTTGTATCCAACGCCAGCAGGGTGTCGTACAACGTCGGGAGGTCGCCAAACGCATATGCATTTACGCCTAACCAGCGGGTCTGCATCGCCACGATCAACCGGCGCAACTCGCTCCACACGCCCACCGTTCCATTGCTGCTATCCAGCCCCCGAACGCGCCAGAAGTAAGTGCCAATGGGCAGGCGCACGACGGGCGTGTGGCGGGTATACGTGGTGCGGGTAAGGTAAGCGGTCTCGGCAAAATCAGCGGTGGCGCTGATTTGCAGCTCGTAACGTATTGCCCCTTGCTGCGCCCGCCACTCGAAAGAAGGCATCGTCGCAAAGACCTTTTCGCCATGTTGTGGCGCCAACAGCGTGGGGGCAGTCGTCGCCGCCGCCGCCGGGCGACGGGCCACGTCGATTTGCGTCAGCCAGGGCTGGTTGCCGAGGCTGTTCGTCAACACCGTGCCACCGGTGGCATACGGCGTCACCCGCCAATAATAGTTGGTGTCGGCCGTGGGAGTAAAGGGATTGCCATCGGTCGGCGTCGCGCTGAGATTTGCTGTGAACACCGTCCATTCCGGAGAGCCGAAGTTCGGATCGTCATCGACTTCCAGCCGATAGTAAGCCGCCTCCTGGCGCGGGTCGGCCGCCGGAACCAAGGTTCGCGACCAGTAAAACGTCGGTGTATCGACGGTATAATCATACGAGATTGGAATATCGTGCGGTGCGGTATAGTTGCCGGAAGGAATCGAAGGAGGAGCGTAGAAGTAACGCGGCCAGATGTTTTCAGGTATCGCCGGAGCTACCACGGGCCGAAAACTCCGTACCTCGCTCGATACGCCGGGATTACCATTCTGGTCAAAGGGGATGACCCGCCAATACAGTATCTCATACCACAGGGTTGTGGCCCAACTGTCTTGCCAGTGAAACGTATTAGCTGTCTCGACGCTAAAAGCCATCGCGCCGCCAAAGCCTGGGTCAAGGCTGGCTTGTAAACGATAACGACGCGCTTCACGCACCGGCGTCCACGTGAACAGAGCAACATTGGTCATTTCATTATTGAGCGGCGTCAGCAGCACCGGTTGGTGATACCACTTTTTTTCAAATCTCCACGCCGCGCTGTAAGGCCCTACCCAGTTATTGCCATAAATGGCAGCCACCCGCCAATAACGCGTCTGATCGTTGGGGAATGAATCCAACGGCGTGTAGGTGGTTTGTTTTGTCGTGACAGTGGTGAGCGCCGCCACAAAAGTCGGATCGGTGCTGTGCTGGAGGCGGTACTCAGACGCGCCCTTGACCGCCGTCCAACGAAAGACCGGCGTGTAGGCCGGAGTAGAAAAGTTGGCCGGTGATAACAACTGGGGAACCTGTGCATAGGATAACGTGATCGGGCGGACGTCACTCATCTTGCCAGTCCGCCCGCTCGGGTCGTTGGGGATGACGCACCAGTAGTAAGTGGCGTTCGCCAGCCGCACGTCAGGGTTGTAGGATGTTGCCAGGGTGGTATAGTCTTTCACCGACGTCATACAAGCAGGATCGCTGGCAATCCTGAGCACGTAGTCCGCCGCGCCGATCACCGGCGTCCAGGAAAAAACTGGCGCTTCGAAGAATTCGATGCTGTCGCTGGCATCAGGTTTCAATAACACCGGTGCGTTGCCCGTCACGCCCCAGTCTTTGGTAAATTGCCTTATCTCACTCCACTCGCCGACCGGCGCCGGCGTTTCGACCCGTACACGCCAAAAGAGGGTGCCATCCGGCAAGTTACTGTTGCTGATGGGAATATAACGGGTATTCGGCGTCGTTACATTGTAGGGTATCGGCGTGCTAAAAGCGCTTTCATCATCAATCTGAATCCGGTACGTCGCTGCTCCGGGCACAGCTTCCCACTCAAAGTAAGGCACAGCGCCCGGCGCATAGTTCGCCACGGTGGTTATCGCGCCATCGGCAGGATTGAGAATGGCCGGCGCCGGCCACGTGTTGAGCGCGGAAGAAAGGCCTGATGTGGGATGGCACAATACAATGCCGGTCAAAAAGACGACGGTCAGAACCAGTTTGACCAGATTCTGCCACAGCAGCGGGGACAAAAACCTTATCTGTGTCTGGAAAGACAACTTCCGCTTCTTACTCATCATGGTACTGTTCCTCCTTAAAAAACACATGTGATTTGAACGCCTGTAAGCACTATACACTATCATACACTAATCAAACTTCATAGCAAGTCACTGCGCGAGGGCTGTCGCATTTGGTAGCAAAGACTACAAAAGCCTCAGCAGACACCTGCATTTGGCGCGTTTTTCGTTCAATAAGACGCTTGGCCACGGCAATCCCACGTGAGACTTTTGTAGTCTGGCCCTTGCGAGGGTTAAATGCAATAGCCCTGGTCACTGCGCAGGAGAAAAGCAATAACACGACTTTTAGATTACGGAGACGATGATATACTGCTACCTATGAAACCGAACAGCCGTACCGACCCAATGCCCAAAAATAACCACCGCATCATCGTCAAAGTCGGCACCAGCGTCTTGACCGGCGGGACGCGCCACCTGAGCCTGCCGCATATGGTTGATCTAGTACGGCAGTGCGCCGAATTGCATCATCAAGGCCACGAAATCATCGTATGCACATCAGGCGCAGTCGCCGTGGGCCGGGCGCGCCTCGGCTTTCCCGATCTGCCGGCGACGGTGGTGAGCAAACAGATGCTCGCTGCCGTGGGGCAGAGCCGCTTGATGCTCACCTGGGAACGCTTCTTCGAGATTTACGGCATCCATATCGGGCAAATCTTGCTCACGCACGGCGATGTGGAGAGCCGCCATCGCTTCCTCAACGCGCAGGACACCCTGAATGCGCTCTTGGAGCATCGCATCATTCCGGTGATCAATGAGAATGACGCCGTCGCCACCGACGAGATCAAGATCGGCGACAACGACAACCTCTCGGCGCTCGTGGCGATTTTGGCGAACGCCGACCTGCTCATTATGCTCACGGACCAGCCGGGGCTGTTCACCGCCGACCCGCGCGAACACCCGGACGCGCAACTCATTCACGAAGTCGACGTGATCGACGAGAACCTGCTCGCGCTGGCGGGGGGCAGTCGCAGCGGATTGGGTGTGGGCGGGATGACGACGAAGTTGCAGGCCGCCGCCGTCGCCCGGCGGGCAGGGGTGGATGCGGTGATCGCAGCGGGGACGGAGCCGGACGCGCTGACGCGCATCGTCGGCGGGGAGGCGGTGGG
>DAOUAY010000339.1:0-3854 GCA_034432995.1 Anaerolineae bacterium
GGACGGTGTAGTCGGCCCAATTGTCGTTAACCGTCCACTGCTGCACCACAGCCCCATTGATCCGCAGTTGCATCAGCGGACAGCCGTCGGCGCAGGAGCCTCTGGCGCGGATGACGATCTGCTGCGGCGATTCTGCAGATGGCGTCACACGCATACGCAGCGCACCCGACCAGGCCATCCCTTCCTGGCCGGGGATGACGTCTACCCCGTCGAAGGCCGCATCCCCCATGCCGCGATCATAGCGCACACGGTTGCTCTCGGCCTCGATCCGCTCGCCGGCAATCTCGATGAAATCCACGTACAGGTTCCGGTCGCCCTGGGCGCACCCGGCAGGGACGCAGTGGTCATTGGTGAACACCACGTCCACCCGATTGCCGCCGACGATGCCCTCGTAGAGTTCCTCGCGATACTTAAGCCCGATCAACCAGCGGCCGCCATTGGTCACGTTGAGGGAATCGCGGGTGACGGTGCGCTCGTCGCCTGCGTCCTGCGCCCGCGCCAACGATACCTCGTCCACGTAAATCGTGCCGCTGCCGGGCGTGGAATAATGGAGATGAATGCGTACCTTGCCGGTCGAGTTCGCCGTGTAGGGCCACGACACCACCATCCATTCGACAGATGGAACGATGTTGGGACTGGTCGTACTATTATTGCCGGTAGTATCGTGCAGCCAGAGGCGGAATTGGCCTGTGGTACCCGCGGTCGCCCGAACCCACGCACGCACGATATACGTCGCGCCAGGAATCAGGCCGCCGCTGTCTTGACAAACGCCGCCGGCGACGCTTCCTTGCAATTGCACACTCGAGCGACCTGCGAAGGCGAATGCCGTACTGATAGAAGCCGGGGATGGAGTCCCAAAGGCACTCCATCCCTCTGTGGGATTCCACCCTGTGGTCAAAGGCGCCTCGAACCCGGCGTTGATCACCCGCTCTTCCGCGCCATAGTGGTACTCTGCCGTCACGTTGCCATAGCCATCATAGGTGTAGGCCGTGCGGGTGCCGACGGATACCCCACCGCTATAGTCCGTCGTCCGCGTCTCGGCCACGTAAGCCGCGTGGGCGGCGTAGGAGACGCGATCCAATCCCGACTCGAACGAGGGGTTGCGCACCAGGTTCTGATCCGGCGCCGAGGCCGGCGCCAACGAGATATCGTCGAACCAGACCGGCCCGTTGATGGCCCCATCAGTGACCAGCCGCAGCCTTACACTGGTGTTCGACCCGCTGTTCCACGTTCCCTGCACGAACTGCCACTGATTGGTCTGCGTCGCCCCCAGCGTCAGTTCGCCCGGAATGTCGCTCATGTCAATGTACACCCCGCCCGTCGTCGCCTCGCGATAGATCCACGCCGAAAGGATATACGCGGTGTTGGGTCTCACTTCGATGGGGTCGCTCTGGGTGCTCGCTCCTGCTCCACCGGTGGAATTGTAGGTGGACCGGATGGCCCAGTCGCCGCTATGCACCCGGTCACTTGCGCGCACATGTTGCGCTGCCCGGCTCCAGAACAACGCATCGCTGCCCCCACCGCCGATGAGCCGTTTGCTCCACACGGTCTCTGTCCGCTGCAGCAGGTTGTTGTTCCCATCGTAGGCGAGGGTTTCGTACTCCCGCCCCTGGCGTACTTCCGGATCCACGATGAATCGGTGCTCTGTGCTCCTCAGCCGCTGCCCACCGTAATCGTACACCGTCTCCTTCGTCCGGCGATGTCCGATCACTCCATAGCTCGGCTCGCTGTCTCGTCGGCAATCCGGCGGCTGGCTGTTCAGACCGTTATGTCCGTCGAAACAAGGATCGGCGTACTGATACTCGGTCCACGCTGTGCGCCCCAGCCCGTTGGTGACCTCCTTGCGCGTGACCACGTAACTGTAAGTGTGGCGGTAGTTGTAGGGGGCGTGGACATTATAGATGAACTTGACCCGTCCGCCGTAACCGTTGTCCACTGCCAGCAAGCGTGGATAGCGCAGTTTCCCACCCCATCCGCCTCCGTCGGCCGGGTCTCCCACACAGTTGCGGTTGATCCCGGGATCATAGCAGAATCCATCCATCTGGGCGAACGAATCCGTTCCGCCGTTGCCGTAGTAGAAAGTGACGGGGGGCAGGGTCTGTCCATTCGCTGCATAGCGGGTGATGCTCCGCAAGCGCGTCGTCTCGGGGTATTGAATCCCCCATTCGAGCCCAGGCCCTTCCTCGACCACGAACTGGTAATCCAGGTCATACCCGACGATCAGGTTGCTGCCATTGCAGACGCCGGTGCATACCTGGATGCGATCGATCCGATACACATCCCACATTGCCCAGAGCCGTTGGCTTTGCAACAATCCTTCCTGTTCTATGCCATCGTCATGGTCTCTGCCACCCCCGTTATCGTTCCGATCTGTGCGGCGTTCCAGGACGAACTCTACCCGATAGCGGGCGGGGCTGTCCTGCGCCGGGTTGCCCCCATACTCGATCCACACCGGATGCTGTTCCCGGTCGAAGGTCCCCCAACTGTGGCGCTGCGCTTCCCAGTACCCGTAGGTGATCGTATTGCCGTATACATCCTCGATCCGATCCACCGACCAGCGATATGCGACATAGTTCGTCGCGTGGCCGGCGTAGCCGTGGAAGTTGTGCCAATAGTCCCAACATCCATCCTCGCTCGTCAGACTGTTGCACTTGATCGGATTGTAGGTATCCATCGGCGCGAGTTGCTCCGAGTTCGCCGTGTAGCCGAAACGGTATCGCCTGCCACTCCCGTCCGTGACGACCCAGTACTCGCGGGTCGCGTTATCTTGCGCCGGCGGCCCTGCCGTCCCATAGCCGCACAGTTGATTGTTGTCCCCGCTCGGCGTGTAGCGGATCACCAGCAGGTCGGGGGCATCCTCGGCATAGTAGCGGCACCCGCCGTTGTTGGGCAACTTTTCCGGCCCGATCAATTTGTGTGAGGTCCCGTTGATGACCAGATCGAACTCGTTCGCGTATTCCCAGGTGATCATGTCCAGTCCTCTGCGGGTCTTGATCGGCCGCACGATCTGCATCATCCCGCCGAGGCTCCATCCCAACCCGACCTCGCCCGACTGCACGATCCCCACCATCCCGTTCAGCCCGCTGCTGTTATACTCCAGCGACAACTCTGGCTGCAACCCGTTCCGCCCGGCGGGGAGGTCGAGCGCATAGCGGTAGGTCGCCGCGCCGGAAAACGTGCTGACGTCCGGCAGGTGCGTGAGCAGGTAATGGGAGCCGTCGTCCTGAAACGTGCCCGCCACTCCTACCGGCGAAAAGACGTCCATCTCGGCGCTCAACGTCCGGCTCTCGCGGTCGTGCCGCGCAGGCACGTCCTCCCACCGATCTTGTGCCGGATCGGCCTGGTGGATCACGAAGGGCGTCAGCCAGGCCGGATCGTCTGCCAGCACCATCGTCATGCTCAGGGGCCGGCCGAAGCGCAGGTGTCCTGCGCCATCCTGCAGCCGTTCCGCCGCCGCATCGGCTGCCCGCAGGTCGAACAGCGCCAGCGTGCGCACGCGCTCCAACTGGGGCAGGTACGGCGGATACTCGGAGAGTTCCAGGCTCACCGTCTCGCTTACCGCCCCCGGCGGCGCTGCCAGCCAGATGCGTCGGTCCGCCGCGCCGAACTCTCCTCCCTCCGGGGTAAGCGTGCCCGTTGCCACCACCTGTCCCACCAGCAGCGTCGCTGTCGCCACCGCCGTCACCCCCGGCGTGGCTTCGACCGGGTTCGGCTCCTCTCCGTCGCCCGCGCGCGCCCGCGGCCAGAACGGCGGCAACGAAGCGGCGCCGAACCGCGCCCCGTTCTCCACCACCGTCATCGTCACCCCTTCCGCCACGCGCACCTGGAGCGTCACGCTCACCCCGCGTCCCAGG
>DAOUAY010000340.1:0-3467 GCA_034432995.1 Anaerolineae bacterium
GTATCGGTGTAGTACAACCCTTTACGGTCGGGGGTGAAACCCAGGCCGTTGGAGACGCCAACATTGTCCACGACTTCGGTAAGCGTCCCGTCGGGATCGAGACGGTAGAGCCGCCCGGAGCGCTCCGGCGTGGGCATCGTCCCGCAGAAGACGCGTCCGGCGGGGTCGGCGATGACGTCGTTGAAGCGCGTGTGTACCTCGGCGGGGATTTCCTCGATGATGGTCTGCGTCACACCGTCGCGCCACAGCGTTACCGCGCCTTTGTCCTGAAAGAGCAGCAGTGCGCCGTCGGCCTGGATGGTAAACCCGCCGATAGGTCGGCCTTCGTAGCACAGCTCGTGATGACCCGTCGCCGGATCGTAACGGAACAGCCGCCCGTTGGGGATGTCTTCCCAGTACAGGCGCTGCTCGTCGGGATGCCACAGCGGATTTTCTCCCGTGCGGCAGTTATAGTCGGCAATCAGTTCTGGTTTCATGACAACCTCCATTGACTTAGCTTTCTTACGTATTATACTGAGTTTATGACAAACGAGTGAAAAGACCTGTAACTATGATGGCTGAAATCCCACCTGCCATAAAAGAGAGCATCTCACAGTTTTTGTCCCTGGTGCAAAAATCCCAGCACATTCAAGCCGCCTATCTGTATGGCTCACACGTTCTAGGGACAGCCAACGAGTGGAGCGATATTGATGTGGCTGTTGTCTCACCAGATTTCACAGAGGACCAGTTCGCAGCATTGGTAGTTCTGTTGCGCCTGGCAGCTCAGATTGACGCCCGCATCGAACCTGTACCTTTCGCCCCCACAGACTTTGATCCAGACAACCCTCTAGTCAGCGAAATCCAACGCACTGGAATCATGCTGGTGCAAAATTGATCAAAATTCCCGCAGAAGCTCCAAGAACGCCCGATCCAGCTTGTGACCGCGCCAATCCTCGTAGGCCACGTCTGCCCGGCCAGAATCGACGATGCCGAACGCGCCCCGGAAGTTCCACAGCGCGTAGCCGATGTTGTGCGGCGTGAGGATGTCCAGCACGTCGCGGAACCATGCCAACACAACGGCGTGCGGCGTGTGGCTGAACGCCCCCGCTTCGCCGCAGTGGACGCCGATGCCCTGCGCCGCCAGATCGATCCACGGCTGGTATGCCTGCTCCAACTCGGCGCGGCCCCACGTCTCGCCGTAGTGATACGCGCCGGGCCACTGCGGAACAGGCCAGTCCATCCCATTGACCCAACTCGCCTTGAAATGGCTGATGCCCATCGGCTCGTAGGCGCGGCAGCTTTGGGCGATGCCGGTATCGTTCAACTCCGGCGCGGGGATACGGCCGTAGCCCATTCCATCGGCGACGATCAGCCGGTCGGGGTCGACCGCGCGGATGGCGGCGACCGCTGCGCGCACAACGCGCTCGTGATCCTCGCGCGTCATCGGGTAGTGCGGCGGGCGGCCTTCGTCTGGGCGCGGCGGCTCGTTGACCAGATCGAAACTCAAATCCGCCGACGTGATCCCGCGATACCGTTGGGCGAAGGTCTGCCAGTGAAAGCAGAAAGCGTCCAGCGCGTCCTGATCCTTCCACAGGTTGAACGGCTCATCCCGCTCGCGGTTCACCGAGTAACCCGGCGCGCGGTGGAAGTTGAGCGAGACGTGGATGCCGTACTGCTGCCCCAGGCGCACCACGCGATCCACCTTCTCCAACATCGGCTCGTGCAGCTTGTAGGGATCGTCGTCCTCGATCCAGAGCGTGTAACACGCCGGGATGCGCGCAAAATCGAAACCCCAGTCGCGCATCCAGCGGAAATCATCCTCGCGGAAATCGCCGTCGCTTTTCACGGTGAACATCTCCAACAGGTTGAAACCTCGCCAGCGGGGTAGAATGGTCTGCATCATGCACCTCCTGAGAATAGTCTGGTCACCGTTAGTCTTGTGGTCGTTAGTCGGATAGTCGCAACCATCACGTTCAGATTGTAGCCCGTTATGCGTAAATAGGAAATCAGCCCGATGGTTGAGGGTTAACTACTTTTCTCTGTTACCTTTTTCGTCCAATGACGACATAGTTTATGCATAAGGGAACGCTGTATCGTCTTAGCAAAAAGGGAAGTGGGGGTTGGGGGCGGAGAGTCATTGAGGACTATGGGAACAGCAGCTTTGGATACAACAGCCTTGATCGCTGAGGCGCAAAAAGGCAGCCTGGATGCCTTCAACGCGCTGGTGTGGGCCTACCAGAGCCAGGTCTACAACCTGGCGCGCTACATTTTGCGCGATGACGCCGCAGCCGACGATGCGGCGCAGGAAGCCTTCATCGCCGCCTACCGCGCGTTGGGTGACTTCCGCGGCGGCTCGTTCCGTGCGTGGTTGATGCGCATCGTTACCAACACCTGCTATGACCAGTTACGCCTCCGGAAACGCCGTCCCACCGTCTCGTGGGACGATTTCGAAGCACTCGATGAGGACAACAATCCTTACCTCATCGATCACAGAGAATCGCCGGAGGAGCGCCTGCAACGCGGTGAACTCGGCGCGCTGTTGGATCGCGCGATCATCGGCCTACCGAAAGATCAGCGGATGGTGCTCGTGTTGGTGGATCGACTCGGCTACACCTATGAGGAAGTTGCGCAGGTATTGGATATGCACATGGGCACGGTGAAATCGCGGTTGTTCCGCGCCCGCGCCCGGATGCAGAAGGCGCTACTGGCGGAACGGGAGTTGCTGCCTATGCGCTATCGAGGATTGGCATTTGAGACATCTGCCTAGTACATCATGGCAGAAATTTCTTACCAGTTAGTCATGCTCAGAGCGGATCGCCAGATCGTCATGCTCAGAGCGGATCGCCAGATCCGCGGCTCTTGCGCGCCGCGCCGGGATCTGACGATCCCTGGCAAGCATTTAGCGTTTTCCGGGTTGATCCGTGTGCCTACGGGATCACGATCAAAGGAATCACAACAGCGTCCTCGCGTAACGCTGTGTCGGCAGTATGCACTTCAAGCCGCCCCACCCCATCGTAGAGTCCAACGCGCAGATAATACGTTCCCGCCGGGATGCCGGGCAGCGGATGCGCGTCGGCGATGATTTCCCCGGCCACCCAGGTGTACGTCGGCTTCGCGCCGAGCACAGGCCAGCCATCGTGCTGCGCGACGAGCGGCGCAGGCGCGTCCGGCGGCGTCACGTGGACGAAGACCGTGTACGGCGCGTCGCCCGTCTCCCCCGCACGCCAGTAGAGCGTGACGGTGAACGGCGTCCCCGCGCGCAGCTCCGGTGCCGCCGTGTAGCCCAGCAACTCGGCAAATCCCGGCCCAAAGTCCCCAGATGCGTCCAGGAGACCCTCAGGCGGCGCGAATGTGCGATCGGCGATCATCATTACCCGTGGCCCGCGCCAGGCTGCCAGAGACGATCCTGTTGCGTCCAGCAGGCTTACCTCCAGTTGCGCCTGCGCGTCCAATGCCTTACACCCCACCGGCAGGTGAAACTGCGTGGC
>DAOUAY010000341.1:0-2074 GCA_034432995.1 Anaerolineae bacterium
TATTCGCTGATTCTATATTCGCTGATTCTATATTTTCAGGAGGCTAATTATGACCGCAACCTTTACCATCAGTGCTTTTGGCGACGAGATCGCCCCGGATTTGGCCGAACAATTGACAACGCTCAACGACTTGGGCATCGGCGGATTGGATTTGCGGGGCGCGTGGGGCAAGAACGTGCTGCGGATGGACGACGATGATCTGGCGCACGTCGTCGAAGTGTGCAACACGCACAACATCCTCGTGGCTTGCCTCGGCAGTCCCATCGGCAAATCGCCCATCACGGAACCCATCGACTATGAAATCGGCAACCTCACGCGCATCTTCCAGGCCGGCGAGATCGTCGGCTGCCGCCGCGTGCGCCTGTTCTCGTTCTATCCGCCGGACACCAGCACGAACGAGCACTACGATGACTACGTCGAAGAAGCGACCACGCGTCTGGCGAAGCTGACCGAAATGGCAGAGCGCGAGGGCTTCGTCCTGCTGCTCGAAAACGAGAAGGGCATCGTCACCGACACACTGGCCCGCTGCGAGGCCGTCGTCAAGGCGATTGACAACCCGCACTTGCGCTTTCTGTGGGATTCCGCAAACTTTGTCCAGGTGGGTGAAGAGCGCGTCGTCGAGCGCGGCTGGCCGATGGTCGGCGATCTCATCGGCTACGTCCACATCAAGGACGCGGTGCTCAGCGATGGGCACGTCGTCCCCGCCGGTGAAGGCGATGGGCAACTGCTGGAACTGCTGACACACCTCAAGGCGACCGGCTACCAGGGCGTGCTCGCGTTGGAGCCGCACCTGAAGGTCGCCGGGCACAGCAGCGGCTTCAGCGGCGCCGAAGGGATGAAAATCGCCGTCACCGCGCTGCGGAAGGTGATGGCCGAAACCGGCTGTATTGAAACCAAATAGAGGTTTTGTCAACGGATTGAACGGATTTTAACGGATTCAGAGAACAGAAATCCGTTTCATCCGTTGAATCCGTTGACACTTCAGGAGGACGCTATGCCCATTACCGAGAAGATGATCTGCGTCACCTGCCCGATGGGGTGTTCGGTGGCAGTGACCCGCGAGGGCCAAACGCTGCTCAGCGTGGACGGCAACACCTGCAAACGCGGCGAAGACTACGTGCGCCGCGAGCTGACCGATCCACGGCGCATGGCGGCGACGACCGTGCGCGTGAAAGACGGCGTCCACCCGCTGGTGCCGGTTTACACCGCGAGCGCGTTCCCCAAGCCGCGCCTCTTCGAGCTGCTGGAAACGCTGCGCCAGGTGGAACTCGAAGCGCCTGTATCCATGGGCCAGGTCGTGCTGGCGAACGCGCTGGATACGGGCATCGACATCCTCGCCAGCCGGGAGATGCCGCGCAACGAAGCACAAGGCTGAAGCCCCGTGCTGAAAGAACGAAGCCCTTCGGGCTAGATTGTAGCTCGAAGGGCTTTATTTGTTTGTGGCCTTTGACGCTGAATAGAGGCTACTCTTGTTTCAGAAAGCTCTTCGTCAGTAATGCGATCTTTCACGTCTTCCATATCAGCATCCCCCGTTATGCGGCTCCTGCTCCCATATCCGCAACCCGTGACGGCTCAAATAGATCGGGATGCTCTTGTACAGCGGATTCGCCGCCTCGATCGCGCGCAGCATCTCGCGCTTGGTGTAAGAGAGCGCCGGGCAGAGCAGCGTCACCGAGCCGCCTTCGCCCCCCGCGCCGTTGACCTTCCAACCAAGCGCACCGTAGCTTTTGGCGATCTCGATCACCTGCCGTGCGTCCTGGCTGATCAGGTCGGGATGCAGGCGCCCCTGCGCTGCCGTGTTCTCGATCATCGCCTGACCTAGCGACGGTAAGTCGCCCGCGTAGACGGCATCCCGCGACTTCTCCGCCGTCACCCGCAGGTCTTGCAGGCGCTGGCAGTCTGGGCCTTCGTTTTCCAGTTCAGCAATGACCTTTTCGTGAACGTGCGACGAGACGTGCGATTTGCCCAGGAAGACCAGCGCCAGCCGTCGTTCCAGCTCCCACCAGATCGCGTTGGAGACCTGGATTTGCGACACGGACGAGTACGGGTACTTGTACACTTCGATGAAGTTGAT
>DAOUAY010000342.1:0-1984 GCA_034432995.1 Anaerolineae bacterium
GGCGGCTATCCGAATCTGCTCGGCGAGGTCGAGCTGGACGCGGCGATCATGGATGGCAGCGATCTGACCAGCGGGGCGGTGGGCGCGCTCAAGGGCTATCCTTACCCGATTTCGGTGGCGCGCAAAGTGTTGGAGAAGCTGCCGCACGTGTTTCTCGTGGGGGAGGGCGCGGCGCGCTTTGCAGCGGAGATGGGCTTCGAACCGCGCGAGCTGCTCACCGAACCGGCCCGCGCGACGTGGGAGAAGCGCCTCCGCGCAGACCTGCCGCCCGACGTATTAGCGCACCTGGCGGAGCAGCCGGATTTGTGGCGCTACGTCGAAATCGCCACCGATCCTGAAAGAACACGCGGCACGACCAACTTCATTGCCCAGGACGCGCGGGGCAACCTCGCTGTGGGCGTGAGCACGAGCGGGTGGGCGTGGAAGTACCCCGGTCGCGTCGGCGATTCGCCGATTGTCGGCGCAGGGCTGTATGCCGACAATCGTTACGGCGCGGCAGCCTGCACCGGTACCGGCGAGATGGCGATCCGCGCAGCGACGGCGCACAGCGTCGTGTTTTACATGAAGATGGGGTTTTCGGTTACAGAGGCCGGTCAGCGGGCGATGGCGGACCTGAACGACCTGGGCGGGCGTTACCTGAGCGGCATGAACTTCATCGCCGTAGACCGCGCCGGGAACCACGCCGGCTTCAGCAGCCGCGCAGACGCCAGCTACGTCTACTTCACCGACGCGATGGACGCCCCCGCCGAAGCCCCCCGTCTCTACATCCCGCTCAACGAACACTGGCACAGAAGCACATCGAACGTTTCTTCTGGCTGAGTTCATTTTGGTCAACGGATTAAACGGATTTGAACGGATTATTCTTCAGATTCGCTGATTCGCCGATTCGCTGATTCGCCGATTCGCCGATTCTCACAGGAGGGTAACGATGTTTCACGCAGCCGACCGGGTGTTGGTGGGATTGATGAACAATCCGCGCGATTTTCAGGTGGCCCGCGACGAGGGCTGGTATCGCATCCCGGAGGCGCACGCGCCGGAATCCACGACCGACGCGGCGATCCTGGCTTTCTACTTCACCACGGCGTTTGCCGAGGAACGGTGGGGCATTCACTGGTATGCGGAAGTGCGCGGGCACGAGCTGGTGCGGCGGCGCGACCTGTTCCCCGCTGAGGCCAAACATCCACGCGCCGCTGACCGCTACTACAAGCTGCAACTCGGCCCGCTTCTCCGCCGCGATCCACCGATCCCCAGCCTGCGCTGGCGGCGGGTGACGTTCATCGAGAGCACGTGGGACCGCTTCACCGCCGCTGAGGAGATCAACGACCTGTATATGTCCGGCGCGGATGGCCTCTACGTGACGCTCAAGGAAAGCGGCTTCTTCCCCGAAATGGATTACCTCATCCGCGAGGGCGAGAGCGAGTATTGCGTCGATCTGGCGGTGCCGTGCCGCGCGGGCGTCGTCTCGGTCGTGTTGGGCGCTGGACCCGCGCCTGCCAGTGCGCTGCGGAACGCCGATCCCGATGCGGTGCGCGCAGCAGTGGCCCGGCTGGGTGGGGCGCAACCGCCGAAGTAAAGAAAGCAACCGCGAATCACGCGAATGTCTGCAATCGCTGAATCTCCGCTAATTTTATTAGATTCTGTAGCAGGCAAAATGGTCTTGCAGTCACGAATCGAAGAATCGTACACGGATTTCACGGATTCTTTGGTTTTTTTCGGGAAAGAATCCGTGTTTTCCGTGTGTATCCGTGTACCAGAATTGTACGATGATCTTGATGCGTACAAGGTTCGCGTAGATTAGCGAGATTCGCGGTTTGTCTTCAGGAGGGTGAATACAGATGTCGGCCCATTTTACACAGTTGACGTCCCACCTTTGGGTGACGCAAAGCGCGCTCTTCGCCACGAACAGCGGCGTTTTTCTGTCGGGCGATGAGGCGTGCTTGATCGATCCGGGTATCGCGCCGGAGACGATCGAGGACATTGCCCG
>DAOUAY010000343.1:0-6651 GCA_034432995.1 Anaerolineae bacterium
CATTCGCTCATTCGCCCATTCGCTGATTCTTTTCCCCTTCTCGTAATCGCCAGGATAGCCGCCGGAAGCGAGAACGACGCCGACGCTGGTGAGGGGTTTCCAGGCGATAGGGACGGACGCCAGACGGCCTTCGATGCAGGCGAGCATGATGTCCACCAAATCGGTATCGAGCAGCGGCATCAAGAGTTGCGTTTCGGGGTCGCCGAAGCGGCAGTTGAATTCGAGCACGCGCGGGCCGGCCTCGGTGAGCATCAGCCCGGCGTAGAGCACGCCGACGTAGGGTGTGCCGCGCCGCCGCATCCCATCCACCGCCGGTTGCAGCACGCGCCGCGTGACCTCGTCCACCAGCTCCGGCGTGAGGTGCGGCGCAGGACAATAGCCGCCCATCCCGCCGGTATTGAGGCCGCCGTCGCCGTCGAGGGCGCGCTTGTAGTCGCGGGCGGGCAACATCGGGACCACCGTCGTCCCGTCACAGAACGCCAGCAGGGATGTCTCTTCGCCGTCCAACCGCGTCTCGATGAGCACTGTGTCACCCGCAGCGCCGAACGCGCGCTTCACCATGATTTGCTCGAGCGCAGCTTCAGCCTCCGCGCGCGTATCGCACACGAGGACGCCCTTCCCCGCCGCCAACCCATCGGCCTTGACGACGACCGGCTCACCAAGCTGCCGCAAATACGCCACTGCTGCGTCGTAATCCGCAAATATGGCTGCGGGCGCGGTCGGGATGCCCTCTTCGATCATAAACTGCTTGGCGAACGCCTTGGAGCCTTCCAACCGCGCTGCGGCCTGCACCGGCCCAAAGGCGCGCAGTCCCGCAACCTGGAACGCATCCACGATACCCGCCGCCAGCGGCACTTCCGGCCCGACCACCGCCAGGTCAATCGCGCGCTTCTGCGCGAAGGCAACCAGCTCGAAAATATCCTCTGCCGCAACCGGCACATTCGCCAGCTTTCCGCCGACCGTCCCGCCATTGCCCGGCGCGACGAATACGTCCGTAACCTTCGGCGACTGCCCCACCTTCCACGCCAGCGCGTGCTCCCGTCCCCCCGAACCGATGACCAAAATACGCATAGTTCCTCCTTCAGGTAGACGGTAGACAGTAGACGGTAGACGGGGCAAGCTCCCCCTGTCTACTGTCTACCGTCTACCGTCTACTTTACTCGAACATTGCTTTGCCGAACGAATCATCCACGACGACGGGATAATCGCCGGTGAAGCAGGCCTGGCAATGCCGCGCGCCGTCGCGGGGGACGACGCTGCGCAGGCCCTCGACGGAGAGGTAACCCAGGCTGTCCACGCCGATGTGGGCGGCGATCTCCTCCACGCTCATCTGTGCGGCGATGAGCTGTTCCTGCCGCGCCATATCCACACCCATGAAGCACGGATAGCGAATCGGCGGCGAGGCGACGCGCATGTGGACTTCCTTCGCCCCGGCCTGCCGCAGCAGTGCGACGATCGGGCCGCTGGTGGTGCCGCGCACGATAGAATCGTCCACCAGAACGACCCGCTCGCCTTCCAGGTCGGTCAGTGGGTTGTACTTAATGGCGACGCCCAAATCGCGCATACGCTGGTCGGGCTGGATGAACGTCCGCCCGATGTAGCGGTTTTTGATGAGCGCCTCGCCATAAGGGATGCCGGATTCGTAGGCGTAGCCAATGGCGTGCGCGGTCGCCGAGTCGGGCACGCCGATGACGATGTCCGCTGCGGCGGGATGCTCGCGGGCCAGTTGGCGGCCCATCTTGCGGCGCACGTTGTGGACGGAGCGGCCTTCCAGCAGCGAGTCGGGTCGGGCAAAGTAGACGTATTCGAAGATGCAAAGCGCGGCGCGGTCCGAGGCCGGTGTCTGCCAGGACGTGACGCCGTTCGCATCGAGGCGCACGATCTCGCCGGGCTGCAACTCACGCACGAATTCCGCGCCGATAGGTCCGAACGCGCACGACTCCGACGCGAAGACCCACCCGCTGCTATTGAGCTTGCCTAGACAGAGCGGGCGGAAGCCCCACCGGTCGCGCACGGCGTAGACGGCGTCGCGGGTGAGGATCGTGAGCGAGTACGCCCCCTGCGCCCGTCGCATGAAGTCGGCGATGCGCGCGTCCCAGGTGTCGCCCGCCGCCCCGGCGAGCATCTGCGTGATGACTTCGCTATCCGATGACGAAGTCAGCCCGACGCCGCGTTGCAGCAAGTCGCGACGCAGCGCCGGCGTGTTGGTGAGGTTGCCGTTGTGGGCAATCGCCAGCGGACCGAGCGCCGTCTCGATGAGGTAGGGCTGCGCGTTGAGCAGCTTGACGCTGCCGGTCGTCGAATAGCGCGTGTGCCCAATGGCAAGGTTGCCGCGCAGAACGCGCAGGTTGTCCTCATTGAAGACCTGCGAGACAAGACCCATGCCCTTGTGGATGTGCGCCAGACCGCGTTCGCTGGCGCAAATCCCCGCGCTCTCCTGCCCGCGATGTTGCAGAGCGTAGAGCGCGAAGAACGTCAAACGGGCCACGTCCACGCCCGGCGCGTAGATGCCGGAGACGCCGCAAGCCTCTTTCATTGCGTAAACCATCCTTGCAAAGTTTTACGGAATTTGTCGAAGGCGCGCTCTTCAACTTGCAAACTGACGCGCTCCGCAAGTTCTTGGAAGATACGCGGCGACGCCGGACGACGACTATTGCGTAGAACCTGATGCATGGTTTCTTTCGGACGCACTGGCTTCCCAGCGGCTGTCAGCGGTTGTGAATTCCAAAGGGTTTGCAAGTCTTCCACAGTGACGCCCAACACAGAGGCCACGTGCGGCGAGTGACTCCACACCCACACTTCCAGTTCTGGGTCGAGCACAACGACTGCGGCGCGCCCGGCATCCCAGCCATTACGGCAGAGCCGGTCTTCGAGGTCAGCTTCTAAAGCCTCAGCGGTCAGCGTCTCTTTTCCACATCCCTCACGGTCAAGAAACACTAAAGCATGATGAGCGCGCGTCGCATAACTCCGCAAGAAGTCCTGGGCATCACAGTACACCCCAGCATCGCGGCCTGGGTAGCGCTGCACCTCATGGTGTAGCGGACGAATACCCAACGCGGCGTAACGTCGCGTCAACAAAGTGCGAACCGCCCATTCTGCATCAGCGTCAGCGACCATGACGACGAGATCGAACGTATACGTCATCCCAACACCCCTGCCGCAAATAACGTTTCTAAAGGCACTTCCTTGCGCCAGGTATGTAAGGCCGGATGTTCAGGCCCACGCACGACATCAGTCGCGCCGCCCAGCGTTTTACCGAAGATCATCAGATGTTCGGGTTGCGCTAACGCTAAAACCAAAGGGGAATGTGTTGCCAGGAAGACTTGCCCATCGTAAATTGAGGACAAAGATTGGAAAACGGCTTCTACGGCGCGAGGATGAACGCCATTTTCCGGTTCTTCGATCAAAAAGATTTGTTCCGATTGCGGTAAATAGGCCAGAAGCGTCAGCGCCAATAGCCGTAATGTACCATCAGAGAGTAACCAGGCCGGCACACGCAATCCGCTTCGATACGTCAATACCAAATAACGCGACCGGTCTTCTTCACGTTCTCCGATAGTGATGTCCACCAAATCCTCCAAAATGGTTTGCAAATGGCCTAACCACCACTGGAAACGTTGAGGGTCTTTGCGTAGTTCGGCTACCATCAACGGCAGATTAGAACCATCAGGTTGAAAAGTGCGCGGCGCGTCAGAGGGGCAGGTACGGCGCATCAACACACTATTCAACTGGAGAAAATGCACATTGTCCAACAAAAACTGCCGGAACCATAAAGTTAACGGGAAACGCTCCTGGTCTTCAGGAACGCCGGAGAGCGCCAGGCGGCGCGGCGAGAGACGAAACATGATATTCCAGTCGGTGCGTTCAGAACGGAAATAGTCATTGCCGCTCTCGGCGACTTTACGCACGATCAGACGATAACCCGGCGGTGTTTTGGTGCGCGCCGGACGAATCACCATGTCGGTATCTTCTGGCTCGCGTGGAAAAAGCGTAGGTTGGATTATGGGAGTAGATCGGCTTAGATGTGTATCAACCATCCATAGATTCTCACCGCTGACGACCAGACTTCCATCACTGTCCAACCCTACACTGACTTCATAACGTAATCGATCATACGTCAATGTATCTCCATTACTCAATGTACGTTGATCTGCTGGGATATTGACTTCCAGAGCAAAAGCGAAACCCTGTTCGATGCTTTCCCCACGCCAGATAAGCTCGGTGATATTCGTGGCTCGACGCCGCACAGCATCTTCGACGTCACCCTGAAACGCATCACGTAAGAACACGAGAATATCCAGCAATGTACTCTTGCCGCTGGCATTCGGGCCGATGAGAATATTCAAAGGTTTCAAGGGCGCATAAATAGACTTCAAGCATTTGTAATGGCGCGCTTGAATGGATTGTAACATCTACTCCTCCTCGTTACGCAATTACGAGACGGACTGGTCTGCCTCGTACAATCGCTGCCGCTGCCGTTCTTGCATCGCCAGCACCTTCTCGCGCAGCGCCACATCGCCGACGCCGAGGATTTTTGCGACAAACAAGGCAGCATTATCCGGCTCCAGCACGACGGCAGGCGCGACGCCCGACGGCGTCCGCAGCGAAGAGTAGATGTCCGCGCCGCCGAACCTGTCGGAATACGGCGGGCAGGCGATGACGGGCGCACTCACGGCGGCGTCCACGACGCCGCTCAGCGCGTTGCTGCGGCCTGCCACACCGATGTAGACCTTCGGTTGTGGATCGGCTTCGTACTCGGCCAGCAAATCCAGCAGATAGTGCGGCACTTTATGCGCCGAAGCGATGCGCGTGACGTGCGGGATGCCGTAATCGTCCAACGCCGCCGTAATTTTCGCCGCGAAGTCGCGGTCAGCAGGGGAACCCAGAATGAGAATAGCCAACATCGTAATAACCTCCCTCTAAAATAGTAAATAGTAAATGGCAAATAACAAATGGCGAAAAATCCGGTGCGACCTGTAGTGCGGTCGCCTTAATCCGTTCAATCCGTTGACAGATTACAATTCCTGTCGCTCGAACGCCGCCATCGCGCCGAGAACGCACATCACGATGAGCACCAACGCCATAGCAATGACGCCACCGTTGGCGGCGACAGGGTCAGATGACGTTCCCAGACCAAGTTGGCTGGCCCAGGCGATCAGTCCGCCAGGCATAAGCGGGCCGAACCAGGGCAGATTGCCGGACAGCATCAACAGGACGGCCCCGCCAAGCCCTACGCCGGCTGCCGCACCGACGGAGCGGGTCAGGGCGCTCCCGGTCAAAGCGACGGCGACGTAGGTCATAAACCAGGCCATGAGCAGCAGATTGCTGAACAGGAAGGCCCCGCCGTCCACCGGGCCAAACAGAAACCACGTATAGTACAGCGTACACACGGCAGCGATCAGAAAACCGCCGACGTAGACGAGCGTTTGCGCGGTAAACTTGCTGCATACGAAGGCCCAACGCGGCATCGGTTTGCTCAAGACGAGCGCCGCCGTGCCCTTTTCCTTCTCCCCGGCAATCGCGCCCATCCCAAGCAGTATGGCGATCATAAAACCAAACTGCGTCAGGTTTTTGACGTACTGCGCCATCACGTCGGCGACGCTCGGTTTGGGGATCAAGTCGGCGAACTGCTCCGCGCCGGGAACCATGCGGATGATCTCCGGCGTGAATTTGGCGGCGAGCGGCGAAAGCAAGCCGATGAAGGCGAACACTGCGGCGACCACGATGATGCGCTTGGTGCGCCATTGTTGCAACAGCTCTTTGCGCGTCGCGGCGATGAAGACCGTCCATTCGGCGCGCACCGAGGCTGTTACCGGACGCGGCCCGGCCTCTTGGCGCCATATCCGCCAAAGCCAAACCACCCCCGGCGCAAGCGTAAACAGCATAACGCCATAGATAAGGATGACAGATTCAGTTTGCTGTGCCACGTAGACAGCGACGGCGTTAAAAACTGTATGATACGCGATTGCCAGAAGCACATACCAGGCTTTGCGCTGCACGAACGCCTGCCAGACCAACAGCGACAGCACGACGTGAGCGATCATCGCCAAACAACGTTCGATAAACGGGAGCGCGGCCCATAGGGGTGAGCCGCCGAACATATCCATTTGCCGGACCAACGCCGTCATCTCCTCGGCGGAAAGATTAAGCGTCGCCAGATCCACCCCTTGCAGCGAAAGCAGCGACGTGACCATCGCAGCGACCTGCACCGCGCCGAAAACCATCGCTTCGATGCCGCCGTGCCCCAGGCCAAGCATCAGCCCATCCTCGAAACGCCGCCAGCGCCGCAACAGCGCATATCCCACGGCCCGCGCCAGCTCTTCACACAGTCCGGCGGTCAATCCCAGAATGAGCGCCGTCCGCCAAAGCGGAGGGCCCTCTAGCGATCCCGTCGCCGGCAACAGTCCCACATCCGCCAACCACTCATTGAGGGGCAGATGCACGATTTGCGAACCGATGAACGTCGCCGCGCCGACGAGAAACAAGAACCACGGCGCGCTGAAACGGCGGCGCAACAGCACGGCTAAAAGCACCGGCGTAAAAATCATCAACAAAACAGAGATAGAATAGGCAAACACAATCATTGTTTTCATCAATCATCCATCACCCTGCCTCCTGCATCCTGCCTCTTGCATCCTGCCTCCTGCCTCC
>DAOUAY010000344.1:0-4523 GCA_034432995.1 Anaerolineae bacterium
TTCGTCGAGGAACAAAATCTCCGGCGCGTGGATGAGCGCGCAGGCCATCGCCGTCTTCTTGCGCATCCCCTGCGAATAGTCGATGATCATCTTGTTCCCGGCGTCGTCCAACTCCAGCATTTCCAGCAGCGGCGGGATGCGGCGCTTGATCTCAGTCCGGTCGAGGCCGTACAGGCGTCCCACCAGCTCGATCTGTTCGGCGGCAGTGAGGCGTTCGTAGAGATTGAGATTTTCCGGCACCACGCCGATGCGCCGTTTGACCTCCAGCGGCGCGGTGAGGATGTCGAAGCCGCTCACGTAGGCCGTGCCCGCCGTCGGCGGCAGCAGCCCGATGACCATGTGAATCGTCGTGGATTTGCCTGCGCCGTTCGGTCCCAGGAAGCCGAAGATCACGCCGCGCGGCACGGACAGGTTGAGATTGTCTACGGCGGTCAGTTCGCCGAAACGGCGGGTGAGATTTTGTGTTTGAATAGCGGGTGTCGCAGCGTTTTGCATGGTATCCCTCCGCGTCAGGTTTAGCGCGCCGTCCAGCCCCCGTCGATCACAATGCCCGCGCCGGTGACGAAGCTCGAAAATTTTGGTACACGGATGAACACGGAAAACACGGATTTTATCTAAACAAATCCGTAGAATCCGTTGAATCCGTGTACGATCTTGTTACGTTTTCTCGATCAGCCCTTCACGCCAGGCGTAGACGGCGGCCTGGGTGCGGTCGGAGAGGTGGAGCTTGCTGAGCAGGTTGCTTACGTGCGCCTTGACCGTGCGCTCGGTGACGACGAGGGCAGCGGCGATTTCGGCGTTGGATTGCCCCTGCGCGATGAGTTGCAGCACTTCCATTTCACGCGCGGTCAACTCGGCGGCGGGGTCGTGGGTGGGGCCGGGCGCGCTGACTTCGCTCATCAGCCGCCGGGCGATGCGGGGATGCAGGCTGGCCTCGCCCCGGCTGGCGGCGCGGATGGCGTGTAGCACGGTCTGCGCGTCGGCGTCCTTGAGCAGGTACGAGAGCGCCCCGGCCTTGATCGCGGAGAAGAGCAGTTCATCTTGCGCGTAACTCGTCAACACGACGATTTGCGTGTGCGGGCTGCTCTGGCGGATCTGGCGCGTGGCCTGCACCCCGCCCTGATCGGAGGGCTGCCCACCCGGTTTGAGCGGCAGCGCCAGGTCCATGAGGACGACGTCGGGCACGTGATCGACGCAGCCGTCGATGGCGCTTTGCGCGTCGCCCGCTTCGCCCACAATGGCGATGTCAGGATGCGCGCTCAGGTAGAAGCGCAGTCCCTTGCGGACGACGTCGTGGTCATCGACGATAAAGACGGTGATGCGTTCGCCGTTGGTTTCTGAGGTCATAGTTTTATCCTGTATGGTTAGCCCCCGGCGAAAAAGATGACGCCAAAGGCCAGCGCCATAGCGATCAACATCATCATAATCGCCCAACGGATTGTTTGCGCATTTTCGACCCTATTTCTGCGCATCCCAATGCTTTTAAGCATCGCAACGCCGATCACGATGATGATAGTGAAAACGCCGATCACGCTCTCGGAGGCAAACCCGCTTTGTATTTCCTCGATGAAGCCACCCAGGTTCCCGCCGCCGATAAGAAATCCGGCAATCCCACCCAGGACAAGACCAAGGATCAAACCGCTCCACCACCGGCTTGCCGGGTTCCGCGTTGGGGTCTCCTCCTCTTCGAAATAACTTTTATAGTCATCCATTGACATCATAGTCCTCCCTTTCGGGGATTGGAGCCTAATGCGACCAGCTTTCCCCTTCTTTCAACAACACAACTCCCCAATTACCAATTACCAGTTACCGATTACCTATTCCCAATCTACTTTTTCGATACTTCGACCGGCAGGTTGCCCAGGAGCAGGGTGGGGTTGACGCCCTTTTCGGTAACGACGATCTTGGCGTTGTCCTTGAGGGCGTTCTCCATCATCTCCAACTGGCGCAACAGTTGGGCGTTGCCCTGGAAGTATTTCTCGGCGGCCTCGTTGACCAGGCGGATAGCCTCGGCGCGACCTTCCGCGACCTTGATGGCAGCCGCGCGATCACCTTCTGCTCTTTGAATGGTGGCCTCTCGTTCACCCTCGGCGCGCTGGATCGTCGCGAGCTTTTGCTGTTCGGCGGCTTCGAATTCACCGGTTGCCAGCAGGCGCATCGAGCGCCGCTCTTGCTCGGCGGTCTTCTGCTTGTGCATGGCTTTCTTGATATCCTCCGGCGGGTCGATGAGCATGATTTCTACTTTGCTCACCACCAGACCCCAGTCTGCGGCGAACTCGTTGAGCACGCGCTGTAAGTTAGTGGCGATTTTCTCGCGGGCCACCAGGCTCTCGTCCAGGGTCAGGTCGCCGAACTCCTGGCGCAGGTTGGTCATGGCCAGTTGGATGACGGCGCGCTTCCAGTTGTCGATGTTGTAGAAGGTGCGCTTGATCGACTCTTCGTCGGACCTGGGCCGCACCCACATCACGCCGTCCACGCGGATTTCGACGTTATCCTTCGTGATCACCGGCTGCGCGGGGATGTCCATGGTGTGCTCGCGGATGTCGCGGATGCGGACGATCTGCAGAAAGGGGATCTGGAAGCCGAGGCCGGGCATAACGAAGTTATCGTATTTGCCGAGCGTTTCCTTGATGCCGCGTTCGTAAGGCTTCAGTGTGTAGATCAAACCGATTATTGTTCTCATGGTACTCCTTTCGAATATGAAATTGATCGGGATAAACCTATAGCGCGATTGCCATTTCGTCAACGATGCGCGCCATTGTCATCAACAGCAGTGGTAATGGTAGCGCATGGTAGACCGTGATTTGGAAAACGCCGTCGTTTTTGCAGCAGAGCAGTTCCTGTCCGGCCTCGTCGGAGAGGACGAAGGAACAGCCGACGTCGGCTTTGGTGTAGGCCAACCGGTACCCGCGATTGTCGAAGATGATCTCGCTCCAGGTGTTCATCTGGCGGCCCTGATACTGCATCGCGGCCAACGGCTGCCGGTTGCGTCTCAGGACCATGCGGCCACTCAGCCCGCGTACCCGTCGCAGCGCCCAGGAAGCGTTCGCATCTTCCCATTCGTAACCCGATGGACTGCGATGAATTCGCGCCAGCGGCGCTTCTTGGTCGCCGGATGTGATCAGGCAAGCGCGCCCCAATCTCAAGAATTTCGGCATACGGCAGGTGAGCGGGCCGATTTCAGGCTCGATCAACGGCCGGCGCAGGTGGCGCAGGTCGGCAGGCAGCCAGGGCCACGTTTGTCCCACCGGAATTTCCAGTTTGGCGCCGAGCCATGTCCAGTTCTCGATGCTCAAATCGGGTTGGTACGTTGTTAAGGCAACGCCAGTAGGGGTGGGCAAGGTTGTCGGCGTGTAAGTCAGTTCTACTTCGGCCAAAATGGTCGTGCCGACGCCGGACTGGCTCTCCAGTGTCAACCGCCCGCCGACATTGAGCATACGTTCCTGCATATTTATCAGACCCAGGCCAGGACTGCGCTGCGTCGTATCGAAGCCGATGCCGTTGTCTTCGATGGTCAGTGTAACGCGCTCGCTGCTACAGTGCAAGTGAACGTCGACGCGGGTTGCTTTGGCGTGTCGGGCGACGTTGTGCAGCGCCTCTTGCATGACGCGATAGAGCGCCTCACTCACGGCGGGGGACAAACGTTTGTCATCACCGGCCACTTCCAGGTAGATGAGGAGGTGTTCCTGCGCGCCAAAGAGCAGCGTGTAATCATTGAGCGCGGCGACCAGCCCTTGCTCTTGCAACGAACCGGGACGCAGGTCTTCGATGAGCCGGGTCGTCTCGCGTTGGGCATTCTGTGCGGCGGTTTCGATCTCGCGCACCATGTCGCTCAACGCCGTGACGGCGGCGGACGATGCGCTCTCCGGCGCGCGTTCCAGCGCTTCGAAATGGGTGCGAATGGCGCTCGCCGTCATCGCCAGACTGAAGAGATGCTGTTTGACGCTATCGTGCAGTTCGCGGGCCAGCCGGTTGCGCTCTTCCACGACGGCCAGCGCGCGCACCTGGTCGGTCAGGCGGGCGTTGCGCTCGCGTAACACGGCGAGGTCTTCTTCATCTTCTTCGAGTTGTTCGGCCAGGGCATTGAGTTGATCGCCGAACTGGCGGATTTCGTCGGGATACGTGTCGTAGATGCGCAACGCCAGGTTCCCTCTGAGCCACGCCTGGCTGATGTCGCTCATCCTGCGCAGGCGGCGCGTGAGCGGCTGAGTGAACAGTGCGCCTAGCAGCAATCCCACAACGGCAGAACCGATGATGACAACGCCGATGTGTAAGCCCCAGGTGATCTCGCCTCGCAGGAGGGCCAGCAGTCCCAATCCGAGCATCTCGGCCAGTAAAACACTTCCGGCGGTTACAATGGCGTTTATAAACGCTAAGGTATACCCCACTTTCAAACGTGGGGCGCGTAAATCTCGGCGCAGGCTATTTCGCATATCGATACTCCTTGTTTTGCAGCCATAGCGCGCGGTTTGAACGCGCACTCTTGAGTTTTGATGATGCTCTCATGGTAGCAAGAGTGCGCG
>DAOUAY010000345.1:0-5643 GCA_034432995.1 Anaerolineae bacterium
GGGATCATCGGCATGTAGATCGCCACGCGGTCGCCCTTCTTGACGCCCTTGCTCTTGAGCACGTTGGCGAACTTGCTGACTTCGCGGTGCAAATCCTGGTAGGTGTAGACCTTTACATCCTCTTCCGGCTCGCCCTGCCAGATGATGGCAGCCTTGTTCTTGCGCCAGGTCTTGAGGTGCCGGTCGAGACAGTTGTAGGAAAGGTTGAGTTGTCCATCGGCAAAGAACTTGTGCTCGATGACACGTTCGCTGGTGTCCCAGGTATACTCGCGGCCTTTGGTGGGGAACTTGAACCAATCGACAAATTCTTCCGCCATTTTGAGCCAAAAACCATCCGGATCGTTAATGGACTCGTCGTACAGCGCCTGGTATTCGGCCATCGACTTGATGTGCGCGTTGGCGCTCAGTGCGGCGGGTGGTGCAAAACTTTTCTTTTCTACTTGTTCAGACATACAAAATCCTCCTTAAACTAAGATAATATGGATGACCTTTTTATACCAATGGAACCCCACTCGGGTCATTGATGAAAGCCCTTATCAGGATTTAACCCTTTTTCGCTGCCAGGACCAGGCGCATATCGATCGCCATCGCGCCGCGCCCTTCCTCGAACACCATCAGCGGGTTGATATCCAACTCGACGATTTCGGGGAAGTCGCTCACCAACTGGCTGATCCGTAGCAGCGCGTCCACCATCGCCATGTGATCGGACGGCGGTTCGCCGCGCACGCCCTCCAACAGCCGGTAGGCGCGAATCTCACGGATCATCTCGTCCGCCTCGCGCGGACTGAAGGGGGCGACGCGGAAGGAAACATCCTTCAACGCCTCCACGTAGATGCCGCCCAGGCCAAATGCCACCAGCGGCCCAAATTGCGGATCGCGGCTCATGCCCAACAACACCTCGCGCCCGCCGTGGACCATTTCCTGCACCTGGCAGCCCCACACCCGCGCGCCCGGCACGTAGCGTCCGGCGCGATAGATCATCAGGTCGAAGGCATCGCGCACGTCGCCCGGCGAGCGCAGGTTCACCTTCACGCCGCCAACGTCGGTCTTGTGCAAAATATCGGGCGAAGCGATTTTCATCACCACGGGGTAGCCAAATTCGTCGGCAATATCGACGGCCTCTTCCGGGGTGGCGGCCAGGCGCGAGCGTGGCACGTTGAACCCGTAGGCTTTGAGGACTTCCCAGGCTTCGGCGTCGCCGATCGAGACCCGCCCTTCATTGAGCACCCGGTCGAATAATTCGCGCACTGGCTCCTTATCCACATCGATAGGCACTACGCCGAAGATGCGTCGTTCTTGTTCCTTGCGATAGGCGCTCATTGCGGCGAGGGCGTCGGCGGCCCGTTCCGGGTAGGGATAATTCGGCACGCCGTATTGCCACAGGACATCGACGCCCGCATTGATGCGCGCTTCGCCCATAAAACAGCCTAAAATGGGTTTGTCGGCTTTCTTGGATAGTTGCCCGACGGCATGGGCGGTGGCTTCGATTTCGGTCATGGCCTGCGGGGTGACGATGACGATGACGCCCTCGACCAGCGGATCGTTCAACACTTCTTGCAAGGCGAATTCAAAACGGTCGGCCAGCGCATCTCCCAACACATCCACGGGATTGGCCGCGCTGGCGGCGCCAGGCAGTTTTGCCACCAACTTCTCGGTGGTTTCCCGGCTCAAGCGTGGAATCTGCAATCCGTTACGTTCGAGCGCATCGGTCGCCAGAATGCCGGGGCCGCCGGCGTTGGTCACAATGGCGATGCGGTCGCCTTTGAGCGCTGGCTGGTAGGCAAAAGCGCGCGCATAGTCGAAGAGCGCCTCCATCGACGTGGCGCGAATGATGCCGGCTTGATTGAAAGCCGCCTTGTACGCCGCTTCCGAACCGGCGAGGCTGCCGGTGTGCGACGAAACCGCCCGCGAGCCGGACGCCGTGACGCCGGATTTGATCGCCACCACCGGTTTCTTGCGCGTGATTTCCTTCGCCGTCTCGATGAAGAGCTGCCCGTGCGGGACGCCTTCCACGTACATCAGGATGACGCGCGAATTCTCATCTTCCCCCCACGCCGCCATCAGGTCGATCTCGCTGACGTCAGCTTTGTTCCCCAGACTGACGAACTTGGAGAACCCAATGCGGCCGGCCATCGCCATATCCAGCACCGCCGTCCCCAGCGCGCCGGACTGCGACATGAACGCAATCGGCCCGCCCGGCGGCATCCCGGCGGCGAAGGTCGCGTTGAGGTTGACGTTGGTGTTGATGATCCCCAAGCAGTTCGGTCCGATCAGGCGGATGTTATGCTTTTTGGCGATGTTGAGGAGTTCCAGTTCCTGTTCCAGGCCCTCCCGCCCGGCTTCGCGGAACCCGGCGCTGATGACGACCACCGCAGAAATTTTCTTCTTGCCACATTCTTCCACCGCGGCCAAAACAAAGCGCGCAGGAATGACAATCACAGCGAGATCAATGGGACCGGGAACGTCAAGAACAGAAGGATAGGCTTTTAGATCGAGAATTTCATCAGCTTTGGGGTTAATGGGGTAAATCTTGCCTGCAAAACCACTGGTGATGATATTGTTCAGCACTGCATAACCAAGTTTTTCAACATCACGGGAGGCGCCCACAACAGCAACCGATTGTGGAGAAAAAAATGTTTCCAACATAACTTATTCCTCTCAACGTCATTAATTCAAGCAGCAACACGGATGTTGCCCATACGCGCTGCCTATTCTATCACTAAAATGCTGCTTTGCAACAGTTTGGCCGACCACGAATGTCCTGAAAATGGGGGTCATGCTTCCTTACTCAACATATCCGTGGCAATTGCGCGCCAGTCAACATCGGCAGAATACGCCTGGCGCCGTAAGGCGTTCGCAGGACGACACGGCCCGCGTGTTCCGCGGTCACGCGCCCGATGAGCGCGGCTTCCTGTCCCAGCGGATGCGCGCGCAGCGCAGATAATGCCGCCTCTGCCGCCTCCGCCGCCACAGCGATGACGACCTTCCCCTCATTCGCTGCGTAGAGGGGATCCAGGCCCAGAAATTCGCACGCTGCCCGCACAGCCTCCCGCACGGGGATCGTGGCTTCTTCGATTTCGATGCCAATTCTCCCCCCCTCAATCTCCCCCAGTGGGGGGGCGGTTTCACAGGCCGTCCTTCCTATCTCCCCCCCTTTGGGGGGGACTAAGGGGGGGAGCACCCACTCGTTCAACACCGTCGCCAGCCCGCCACGCGTGGCGTCCCGCAGGCAGCGCACCTGCCCGGGGACGGCTTCCAGCAGCGCCGCGATAAGCCCGTGCAGCGGCGCAACGTCGCTTTGTAAGGCGGACTGGAATCCTAGCCCCGCGCGTTGCAGCATCACCGCCAGCCCGTGATCGCCCACCGGCCCGTTGATGAGCAGCGCATCACCGGGTCGCAGCCGCGCCGGACCGAGATCGACGCCCGGCGGCACAACGCCCACTCCCGCCGTATTGATGAACAACCCATCCGCCGCGCCGTGTTCGACGACCTTCGTATCGCCCGCGACAATGACGACGCCAGCCTCGCGCGCCGTCTCCGCCATCGACGCAACCACACGCTCAAGCGTCTCCAGCGGCAACCCTTCTTCAAGAATGAAACCCGCCGTCAGATACAGAGGCCGCGCGCCCGCCACCGCCAGATCGTTTACCGTTCCGCAGACCGCCAGCTTGCCGATGTCGCCGCCGGGGAAGAACAACGGTTGCACCACGTAGGAGTCCGTCGTCAGCGCCAGCCGGCCCGGCGGCAACTCGTCCACTACCGTCGCGTCGCCCAGATCGTCCAGCAAGGGATTGCTGAACTGCCGCGCGAATACCTCGCGCACCAACTCGTGGCTGAGTACACCGCCGCTCCCGTGGGCCAAAAGAATCTGTTCTTCCATCCAATCCTCTCAAAAAATCCGTTGAAATCCGTTCGATCCGTTGACAGTCTTTTCTCACTGTTCGTACTGAAAATACGCCGCGCACGCCCCTTCCGCGCTGACCATGCACGGGCCGACCGGAGTGCGCGGCGAGCAGACCCGCCGGAAGAGCGCACACTCGGGCGGCGCGATAGCCCCGCGCAGCACGTCACCGCAGCGGCAACCTGGCGGTTCCGGCGCGGGCATCACGTCGATGGGAAACCGGCGCGCCGCGTTGCGACGAGCAAAAGTCGCGCGTAGCGCCAAGCCGCTCCCAGGTATCTCGCCAAAGCCCCGCCAGTCCGCCGGCCCTATCTCGAAAACCTGCGCGAGCAATTGCTGCGCGACGGGATTGCCCGCCGGGCGCACGCCGCGCGCGTAGGTGTTGATGACCGCCGGTTTGCCCGCGACCACGGCTTCCGTCAGAGCGTGAATCGCGCTCAGGATGTCGAGCGGCTCGAAACCGGCGCTGGCGCAAGGCATCGCGTACTCGCGCGGCAAGAAATCCCAAGCATCACTGCCGATGACGGCGCTGACGTGTCCCGGCCCGATGATGCCGTCGAGCGCGACCTCACCTGCGTCCAGAATCGCGCCCATCGCCGGGGGTGTGAGTTTGTGCAGGCTGAGCAGGCTGAAGTTTGGTAACGTTTCCGCTTCTGCCTGAAGCAGCGCCGCCGCGATGCCCGGCGCGGTGGTCTCGAAGCCCACACCGAGAAAGACGACTTCTTGCTGTGGATATTGGCGTGCGATCTCCAACGCGTCCAGCGGGGAATACACGATACGCACATCCGCACCGCGCGCCGCCGCAGTTTGCAACGTCTGGCGGCGACTCCCCGGCACGCGCACCATATCGCCGAAGGTGGCGAGAATCACGCCGGGCGTGTCCGCCAGGGCGATGGCGCGATCCAGGTCGGCGCCGGCGGTCACGCAGACCGGGCAACCCGGCCCGGAGCGTAACTCGACGGCGGCCGCAAGCAGCTCGCGCAGGCCAAACCGCGAGATCGCGTGCGTGTGCCCGCCGCAGAATTCCATCAGCCGGATGGGATGCGCATCGCCACGACGCGCCGCCGTCGCGTGAATCTGCGCGATCAGTCTGCGCGCCAATGCCGGATCGCGGAATTCGTCAATATACTTCATCGATAGCCGGGCCGCCTAATTCCGCCTGAATTTCTGCTAGTTCCGCGAACACTTCCAGGGAAGCCTGCGCCTCTTCGGGGCTGAGCACGCTGATGGCATAGCCGGTATGCACCAGGACGTAATCGCCAACTTGCGCCTCCGGCGTCATCACCAGGCTGATGCGCCGCTCGACGCCGCCAAGCGTCACCGTCGCCATTTGCTGTTCGTCAATCGCTATAATTTGTGTGGGAATTGCCAGACACATCGTGACCTCGTAATTGGTAATCAGTAATTGGTAATCGGGAATCGGGAATTCATAATGCGTGATTCGTAACTCGTGATTCGTAACTCGTGATTCGTAACTCGTAATTCGTAACTCGTAATTCGCAACTCGTAATTCGCAATTCGTAATTCGCAACTCGTAATTCGTAATTCGTAATTCGCAATTCGCAATTCGTAATTCACTCACCCGCTCATCGCTGATTCTCCCATTCGCTGATTCTCCCATTCGCTGATTCTCCCATTCGCTCGATACACCGCCTGCCCTAGCGAGACGCCGCCGTCGTTGCAGGGGACGTGACGGTGAAGAAGGACGGTGAAGCTGGCGTTTTCTAGCAATGGGACGGTCA
>DAOUAY010000346.1:0-2569 GCA_034432995.1 Anaerolineae bacterium
CAAGCCGATGCAGTTCGACGCCATCTTCCGCATCGCCTCGATGACCAAACCGATCACCAGCGTCGCTATTATGACGCTGTACGAAGAAGGCCACTTCCACCTGAACACGCCGATTGCGGAGTTCATCCCCGGATTCAAAGAGCCGCGAGTTTGCGTTGGCGCGGGCAGAGATGAAGGCTATTACTGGACCGATTGCAACCGCCCGATTACATTCCGCCATCTCTTCACCCACACAGCGGGCTTGAGCTACGGCTGGAACGCGGAGGATCCGGTGGATCGGGAGTACCAGAAAGCGCAAAAGGAATCCGGCATCGATCCAGACAAAGCCACCGTGAAAGACCTGGTCGAAAGCCTGACCACGCTGCCGCTGGCCTTCCAACCGGGAACGACGTGGCGCTACAGCTATGCGATCGACGTCCTCGGTCACATTGTCGAAATCATCTCCGGCAAGCCGTTGGACGCCTTCCTCAAAGAGCGTCTGTTCGAGCCGTTGGGGATGGTTGACACAGATTTTTATGTCCCCGAAGCCAAAGTCGACCGGCTGTGCGCACTGTACGGCCATCCCGACAACGCCCCCACCCTGCAACGCATCGAATCACCTTTCCACGGCAACGTCTTGCAGAAACCAGCGTTCCTTTCGGGCGGCGGCGGATTGTTTTCCACGATCCACGACTATGCGCGGTTCGCGCAGATGCTCGTCAACGGCGGTGAGTTGGACGGCGCGCGCATCCTCAGCCCCACCACCGTCGCGCTGTACAGCATCAACCACATGCCGAAAGCCGCGCTCCCTTACGGCTTCGCGGAGGGCGAGGACCTCTACCATTGGGGCTACGGCTACAGTCTGGGCACCCGCGTGCTGATGGACGTTTCCAAGACCGGCCTGCCCGGTTCCGTCGGCGAGTTCGGCTGGGATGGCGCGTTCAGCACCTACTTCTGGGTCGATCCTAAAGAGGCGCTGTACGGTCTGCTGATGTTGCAGCACCAACCCAACGCCTACTATCCCATCGCGCCGCAGTTCAAGCAATTGACATATCAGGCGCTTGTGTAAAGATCAAATCACGAAAACGCTTGCGCCGGATCACGAAAACGCTTGCGCCGGATCACAATCCGGCGCTGCGGGGACGGCGGATTGTGATCCGCCTTAAGCGTTGAAGTGTGGGTTTTTCCAAAGGAGGCTGTATGGAAAACCGATTGAGTCGGAAGGCGCTAAAATTGTTGTGCTCGCCGCCGTCATTGATCGCTATGGCAGTACTGCTGGTGAACGATCACTTCCTGCGGCGCTTCTGGCCCTCGTGGGTGACGGGCAAACTGGGCGACTTCGCGTGGCTGCTGTTCTTTCCCTTTGCGCTGGCGTGGGGACTGGCGCTCCTCCTGCCTCGGCGCGAGAGCTGGGTGCGCGGACTAAGTTTCGGCATCACGGGCGGCATCTTCGCGCTGGCGAAGACAATACCGGCGGTTCACGCTATGGTCGTCAGGGTGACAGAATGGGCACTGGGGTTTCCGGTAATATGGGTACGGGACCCATCCGATCTGATAGCGCTGGTATCGCTGGCGGCGGCGTGGATGATGTGGGAAAGACTCCCAGATGCAAAAATGTGTACCGCACCCCCCCACGCCGCTCCCCCACGGGGCATCACGGTGAAATGGAATCGCCTGGCTCTGGCAGCGGCGGCGCTGCTGACGGTGGCGAACTCGGCGGGTGCACCCTCAATCGGTGTTGAACATCTCGCGTACTGGGAGGGCGGTATTTACGGCGCGGACTACGTGAGCCACGATGGCGGTTTCACGTGGACGCAGTTGAAATCGAGGTACGACGCAGGGGAAATGCGTTACAGTGAGGATGGAGAGACGTGGATTGGAATTTCTGAATTGTATCAGTCCAGCACCCCGGTGAACGAACCATTCACAATCGAGGTGAATCTGACACCGCGCATTCTGGATGTGAATGGCACAGTGCAATACCGCTACGCCTCAGGCGCGCCTATCGAGCGATCAGACGACGGCGGCGCAACGTGGCGAGAAGTCTATGTACGCTCAAGCAGCCCGGCGGATAAGATTTACTACGAGCGTATGTACCCGCTCTACAGATTCTACCCCGGCCCGCTGGACGCAGTCGCCGACCCCACGACAGGAAACGTCATTTTCGCTATGGGAGCCGAGGGCGTGCTGGTGCAGACACCGGATGACACATGGACATGGGTCGAGGTAGCACAGGGACGCCGGGCGGAGGTGCGGCGCGGCGAGGGCTTATGGCTCGTCCTGCAAGGCGAACTGCTGCTGGCGGCAGGCTTCGGGTTACTGGCAATCATGACACTGCTGGCTCAGTGGCGGCGAGGCGTAGTGCGCAAAATCGTCCTGGCGCTGTACTGGCTGCTGTGGGGACTAAACGTAGTTCTGATGCCTGAACTACGGACAAGCTACCCCGCAGCCCTGGACACAGCGCTGATGGTGGGAGGCTGCATCTACCTGCTGATCCACATTAGCATCGAGCTGGCGATGACAGTCCCCAAGCGCGCCACACTACGCGAGATGGGTCGTGTAGTGTTGATAGGGCTGGCCGTCGCAGTGG
>DAOUAY010000347.1:0-3892 GCA_034432995.1 Anaerolineae bacterium
GTGCCGGGCCGCCTGCGGCCCTTCGACCGCATCGTCGCCCACACCGGCTACCTCGTTTTCGCCCGCGCCCTGCGCGGCGAATTCAACCCCGACCTGCCCGCCGCCCCGGAAGACTTCGGCGACCCCGATCTCATAGACGACTGAGCAGCGCGCGCGCCGCGAGCATCCCCGAAACCGAGGCCTGGATCAGACCGCGCGTCACGCCGGCGCCGTCGCCGCACGCGAACAAACCGGCGACCTCGGTTTCCATTTCGGCGGTCAGTTTCAACCGGTTGGAGTAAAACTTCGCCTCGACGCCGTACAAGAGGGTGTGGCGCGAGGCCACGCCGGGCGCGACCTTGTCCATGGCGCGCAGCATCTCCATGATATCGACGACATACCGGTAGGGCAGCACGAGATTGAGGTCGCCAGGCGTGGCGCTCGGCAACGTGGGCTGGACGATCGAGCGCGACAGCCGCTCAGGCGTCGAGCGCCGCCCTTCTTCCAGATCACACAAGCGCTGCACGAGAATCCCGCCGCTGAGCAGATTCGCCAGCCGGGCCACGCTCTTGCCATAAGTAATCGGATCGTCGAACGGCTCGGTGAAATTTTTGCTCACCAGCAGGGCAAAGTTGGTGTTAGCCGTCCGGTGCTCGGCAAACGAGTGGCCGTTCACCGTCATCACGTCGCCGACGAACTCCGTGCTCACCTCGCCATAAGGGCACATGCAGAAAGTACGCACCTGATCATCGAACATGTCAGAATAGTAGATGAACTTGGATTCGTACACCAGGCGCGTGATCGGCTCCAACACCGGCGCCGGCACCTCCACACGCACACCCAGGTCGACCGGATTGCGCGCAATCGTCAACCCCAGGCTTTTCGCCGTCGCTTCGAGCCAGGCCGCGCCCTCCCGTCCCGGCGCGAGGATCACTGCGCCGGCCTCGATCCGCTCGCCCTTACCCGTCTCCACACCCCGCACCTGGCCGTTTTCGGTCAAGATTTTGGCGACGTCGGTGCGCGTGCGAATCGTCACACCGCGCGCCAGGAGGGCATCGCGCATCGCGCGCATCAGATCGACGCAACGTTCCGTGCCGATATGCCGAATCGGGACCGACACGAAATGCAGGTTTGCCATGGTCGCGCGTTTTTCCAGGCTTTCGATCTCATCGGTGTAGATGCCGTGAATCTTATCCGGCGCGCCGAACTGGCGATACGTCGTGTCGACCTGGTTGATCAACTCGGCAGCCTGCGTCTCGCCCAGGATTTCCGCGAGATGACCGCCCACGGTCGGCGAGAGGGTGAGTTTGCCGTCCGAGAACGCGCCCGCCCCACCCCAGCCATCGAGGATCGCGCATGGTTTGCAGTGACGGCACGCGCCGCCGCGTTCACGCAAAGGGCAATGGCGGCGGTCGATGTCATCGCCTTTTTCGAGGATAGCCACACGCATCTGGGGATTCTGGCTCAGCTCCAGGGCAGCGAAGATACCGGCAGGGCCGGCACCCACGATCAGCACGTCAAAATCATTCGCTTGCATATATCCTCCTAAAGGTTAAATGGCGAATGGCGAATGGCGAATGGCGATCTGAGGCGTTGCGGCGCACTTCTGGGTAGACAGCGGGTAGAATAGGAGAATGCGCGGGAAGCGCGCAAACAAAAGAGGCCGGATCGACGATCCGACCTCCAGGAATACCCCCGTCAGGACTTGAACCTGAAACCTTTTGGTCCGCAACCAAACGCTCTGTCCAGTTGAGCCACGGGGGCTGATTCATTGAGAACTTCCTTTTACAGTGAAAGAAGGCCAGCAATTGGCCTTCTTGAGTACCCCTGTCAGGACTTGAACCTGAAACCTTTTGGTCCGCAACCAAACGCTCTATCCATTGAGCCACAGGGGCTTGATCATCCATCACAGCGGGGAGGCAGGGATTCGAACCCTGGAGGGAGTTATACAACCCCCTAACTGCTTAGCAGGCAGCCCCAATCGTCCACTCTGGCACCTCCCCAACAGCACAGCGGAGGGAGTGGGATTCGAACCCACGGTGACTTGCGCCACAACGGTTTTCAAGACCGTCGCCATAGGCCGCTCGGCCATCCCTCCAACGGAGGGGATAACCCACTCCTCGCGCCGGAAAGTATACCACGCAACGCCGCCTTGTCAACAAAAACAGATCTGACAGGTTTCAGAAAACCTGTCAGATCTGGTGAATGAACCGACCGCGCCATCGCTGTGGCCGGTCTCCCGACCGCGCCGCTTTAACGCCGGATCACGTCGATGCCGCCCATCCACGGACGCAGCACATCGGGAATGACGATCGAGCCATCGGCCTGCTGGTAGTTTTCCATGATCGCAATCATCAGACGCGGCATCGCCAGGCCGGAGCCGTTGAGCGTATGCACGAATTGCGGCTTTGCGCCCGGTTCGGGGCGGTAGCGCACGTTGGCCCGCCGCGCCTGGAAGTCCGTCACGTTGCTGCACGAGCTGACTTCCAGCCAGGCGTCCTGACCCGGCGCCCACACTTCGAGGTCGAAACCCTTCGCCGCGCCGAAGCTGATGTCACCCGTACACAACTCCACAATGCGGTAGGGTATTTCCAGCATCCGCAACAGGCCCTCGGCGTTTTGCACCATCGCCTCTAGTTCGGCGAAGCTGGTTTCCGGCGTGGTGAACTTGTACATTTCCACTTTGTCGAACTGGTGCCCGCGCTTGATGCCGCGCACGTCGCGCCCGGCGCTCATCTTCTCGCGGCGGAAGCACGGCGTGTAGGCTACGTAGTTGAGCGGCAGTTGGTCGGCGGTGAGGATTTCATCGCGGTGCAGGTTGGTGATAGCGACCTCGGCAGTGGGCAGGAGCCACAAGTCGTCCTCCACGTCATGGTAGAGGTTGTTCTCGAACTTGGGAAGCTGTCCGGCCCCTACCAGCATCTCGCGTTTGACGACGGACGGCAAGTAGACCTCGGTGTAGCCATTCTGCCGCGTCTGCACGTCGAGCATCCAGAAGATGACGGCGCGCTGCAACCGCGCGCCTGCACCTTTGAGGATGTAGAAACGGCTGCCGGATAGTTTGACCCCCCGCTCGAAGTCGAGGATGTCCAACTCCGGTCCCAGGTCCCAGTGCGGGATCGGCTCGAAGCCTGCCGCCGCAAAGTCGCGCCGTTCTCCCCAGTAGCGCACGACCACATTCGCGCTTTCGTCTGGCCCTAGCGGCGCGCTCGCGTGGGGAAGGTTAGGCAGCCACATCTGCTTTTCCGCAAAGGCCGCCTCGACCGCGCGCAATTTCTCTTCAAATGCGGCCAACTGCTCGCCCAGCTCACGCATTTCCGTGATGCGCGCCTGGCGCGCGTCCTTGTCCTGCATCCGCCCGATCTCTTTGGAGACGCGATTGCGCTCTGCGCGCAGCGTTTCTACCTCCTGCAACATCTCACGGCGCCGAACGTCCAGCGCGTAGACCTCATCCACCAACGCGGGATCGTCGTTGCGCTTGCGCAGCGCCTCGCGCACACGTTCTGGATCGTTACGAATAAGTTCGATGTCAAGCATAAGCCCTCCTCCCTGTAAACATAGTCAGGTCGTCTTTGGTCAGGTAGTCTTTAGTCAGGTAGTCTGCATCCATAAATTATGCCACCAACCCTGACTTTGTCCAGTTTTAGCGCCTAAACATTTCGCATGATATGTGGTACAATGCCTGCTATAAGAGGCGCAGATTGCGCCTGGAGATTTCAAGAAGACAAAAGGAGATTCACATGAAACGTCGATGGATTGTATTGGTTGCAGCGCTGTTTATACTTTCGCTCGGCTGCTCGCTCTTTGGCGGCAAAGCCACCGAGGAACCTACTGCCCCCGAACCAACATCTGCGGTGGTCGGGAAAACCACAGAAGCCCCGGCGGCCGGCGAAGATAAACCAGTCGCCACCGA
>DAOUAY010000348.1:0-16841 GCA_034432995.1 Anaerolineae bacterium
AATGGCAAATGGCAAATGGCAAATGGCAAATGGCAAATCAGAAATCCGTTAGAATCCGTTCGATCTGTTGAGGTTTGCTATCCTTCCGGTTGGATTTCCAGGATTTCGTTTGCGTTCCGCTTGATGTTCCAGCGCGAGCCGCGCGGGTATTGATGCAGTTCATCACAGGGCGGTTTGTAGGTGAAACGGTCGCCCTTGGCGGTGGTGAAGGTGACAGTGCAGGTTTCGGTGCGTCTGCTTTCTGCTTGATTGTCCCGCGTGGACATCTCCGGCCAATAGATATCGATATCCGATCCGCGCGCCACGATAGGCTCCAGGTCTACCCATTGCCACACATTGTAGGCATACCAGGTCGCGTACACGGGTACATCCTCGTATACGGGGACATCATCGCACACGTATTCATTGGTGCAGTTTTGCTGGTCCCGGTAGACGTCGTACTCGTCGCACGTGCCGTCGTCGTAGCAGGTACGTTCGGTGTGATCGTAAACCGATTCTGTGGTACATCTTTCCTCGTAGCCGCACTTCTGTTCGGTGCCAATCTGGACCTGGTTGTACGAAGCGATGCGCTCTTCCTGGCTGATGAGATCGGCTTCGGCCGGCAAGGACCAGCCTCCACTCTCGACATACTGATACTCTTGAACGGCGATGCTGCGCTCCCAGGCGATATCGGTGACCGTTGCGGCCTCCGTTCTGGGGATACCAGCGATGATCCCAGAGACCACACAGAAACACGCCAATCCCAGGATGAGGAGCAGCGCGATGAGAACCTGAGGCTTTTGCAGGAAGGGCGGGAGCCAGCGCAACCACGCGGGGACTGGTTTGGCCGGCTGCGGTTCTGCTTCCCGGTGCGCGACGAGTTTCTCCTCGGTCGCTGCGCCGCAGTTGGGACATTTCTCGGCGTTGGATTCCCGCCCACACGCCGGGCAGACGTGGGTGGTGTATCCTACATCACCGAGCGCCGCGCCGCAATTCGGGCACTTCTGCGTCCCCGGCTGGAGCTTCGCGCCGCAGTAACCGCATTCTTCGTCCGAAAGGTGCTGCGTGGGATCGACGCCCATGGCTTTGAGTTCGTCCGGGGTGAGATAGCCCGCCTTGCCGGTCGGCGCTTCGTACTGCTCGCCGGCATCCTTGGGATTGTTGCAGCTCGGACAGCGTTTCAGCCGTCCGGGGATGCTCGTCCGCCCGCACGAACTGCACGTCCACTGCGCTTCGAGCGTGCCCCGGTACACCTCGCGCGTCCCCGCAGCCTGTGTTTGCCCGATTTTGTTCGGGTCAACGTAGCTGGTTTGTGAAATGATACGTTTCTTGACCATAGTTTCTCTCTGTTGGTAAGCGTTTGGATGTTAGCCGCCAGCTTGCGCCTCTCCGCTGATCGCTGAAAGCTGATAGCTGAAAGCTGATGGCTAAAAGCTGATAGCTGAAAGCTTACTCCTATTATACGCAGCTTGTTAGCTTGACAAAATCGTTCTTTACGGTAGAATTTTCATCGTTCGGGTCAACAAAGCACATCACATCGCACGAACTTGCCGAAGTGGCGGAATAGGCAGACGCGCTACGTTCAGGGCGTAGTGACCGTACGGTCGTGTGGGTTCAACTCCCACCTTCGGCACACACAAGCCCCCGGTTATCCGGGGGCTTGTGTTTTGGGATCAGAGCCTCTACCACGAATTTTCACCAATCCACCCGAATCTGATTGCCTCCTCTCAAAAATCTTGGTGTGGGGGGTTTAGGGGCGGGCGTAGCCCGCCCCTAAACCCCCACGCTTCTCCCTTTGTTATTGAGATGATACGAATTCTGATTGCTATTCGTGGAGTTTCGTGTAGATTAGGGGTTAATTTCTCTATGGAAGGAGCGCTCAATGAACATTGTCGATTTGCGCAGCGATACGGTGACGAAACCCACGCCCGCGATGTGGGAAGCGATATCCAAAGCCGAGGTCGGCGACGACGTTTATGGAGAAGATCCCACCGTCAACAAGCTAGAGACGATGGCGGCGGAGCGTATGGGTAAGGAAGCTGCGTTGTTCGTCGTCAGCGGGACGATGGGCAACCTCACGGCACTACTCACCCATTGCCAGCGCGGGGACGAGGCTATCATTGGCGACAAAAGCCACACATTTCTGTACGAGCAGGGCGGCATGGCCGCATTGGGCGGCATCATGCCGCATACCGTGCCCAATCAGATGGAGGGGACGTTGTGCCTGAGCGATGTGCGCGATGCGATCCGCGGCGACGACGACCACTTCCCGCGCACGCGCCTGATCTGTCTGGAGAACACGAGCAACACTTGCAACGGCATCCCACTGACGCCCTGGTATATGGAGCGGATTTTCGAAGTGGCGCGAGAACACAGCCTCAAAATCCACGTCGATGGCGCGCGCATCTTCAACGCGGCGGCGGCGCTCAACGTGGATGTGCGCGAGCTGGTCAAGCGCGCCGACTCGGTGACGTTCTGCCTCTCGAAGGGACTGTGCGCGCCGGTGGGATCGGTGCTGTGCGGCAGCGCCGAATTCATCACAGAGGCGCGGCGGGCGCGTAAGGCGCTCGGCGGCGGGATGCGCCAGGCGGGCGTGATCGCTGCGGCGGGCGTCGTCGCGCTGGAGCAGATGACCGAGCGGCTGGTCGAGGATCACGCGCGCGCCAAGCGGCTTGCCGAAGGGCTGGCGGAGATGCCGACCGTGATGGTCGAACCGGTGTTCACCAATATCCTCTACTTCAGCCTCGCCCCGCAGGTCACGTCGACGGCGGATGAAGTGGCGGCGCGTCTGCGCGAGTACGGCATTTTGATCGGCCCGCGTTCCGCCCGCACCTTCCGCGCCGTGACGCACTACTGGATCGACGACGAAGGCATCGAGCGGACACTCAAGGCGTTGCGCGAGATATTGTAAACGGTAGACGGTAGACGGGGACGCAAACCCCTGTCTACCGTCTACCGTCTACTGTCTACTTACCCAGGCTGCGATGGCGCTTGTCAGCGGGACGGCGAGCATCAAGCCGACGCTGCCCACCAGTGTGCGGACGACTTCTTCGGCGATGAGTTCGCGGTTGATGGTGAGGTACCACGGTTCCGGGTACAGGAAGAAGAGCAGCAGCAGGGGAAGTGAGGCGCTGGCGTAGGCCAGCACCAGCGTGTTGATCATCGAAGCCAGGTGGGTGACACCGATTTTCATGCTGCGACGGTATAACTCGCCCCGGGAGAGGGCGGCATTGGCGGCGGCTAACTCGAATACCGTCACGGCTTGCGCCAGCACCACGTCATCCAGCACGCTCGCCGCGCCGATGATCATCCCCGCCAAAAGCAACCCGCGCATCTCGATCCCCACGCCGATCGCTTGCAAGAACATCGTCTCCTCGGAGCCGAAGCCGGTGAGATAGGCCAGTCTGGTCCAGCCTACAGAGAGAGCGCCGGTCACGATAAGCGCGGCGAGCATCCCCAGCAGCGCGGCGTGCCCGGTGGGATTCCACCCCTGGATCAAGTAGAGTGTCACCGCCAGCAGCGCGGCGGTTCCGGCGAGGCTCACCAGTGTGGGATCGCGGTGGGCGAGGATTTGCGGCATGATAAATCCGCCGATCACCAGCGCGCTTAACGCAAGCCCTAACAGCGCGCGTAATCCCTTGCCGCGTCCAATGCCCAGCGCGAGCGCGACGAACAGTCCGACGATGAGGGCGATGGGGCCAAGTCGCACGTGATCGGCTACCTGGAAGAACGTTTGCCCGTCGGGACGCTGGTAGATCATCACCAGCGCGTGTTGGCCTTTGCGGAAACGCACGGCGCTCAACGTCGGCCCCATGCCGTTATAGCTGACGCTGATGGTTTGTCCCTGATACGCGCCTTTGGAGACGATTTGCAGTTCGAGTTCCTGCAAGACCATGATTAGCCCGTTCTCGTCGATGGTGGATTCCTCGCTGACGACGCTCAGTACCCGCGCCTGCACCGTCGGTTCGAGTGCGGCAGCCTGCGCGCTGTAGGGGATTTCGGGGCGCGTGAGGTGCAAGATCACGATGAGCGCCGCAAGTGTGACCAGCAGCAGCACCGCTGCGCCTTCGAGCACGTAATGGATCACGCGATTGTGTGGCGACGATGTCATAATTTCGTTGACCTCCGGGTGTCATTATACCTTATTTGGTTGGAGAGTCGGCAGTCTTGTAGTCGCGTGGTCGTCTGTGCTAAATTAGCGTTTGGGCGTATAATACCGTCATACGATTCTCTGACTAAGGACTATCTGACTATGGGGCTCGATGCATTGATCAAACGTCTGGCGCAGGCTATCGGATTGCCTGAAGAGGATGCGGAGGCGGCGCTCACTACAGCGGTGGACTATATCAAAGCGCAGCGCCCGGACAAGGCCGACAAGGTGGATGCGGCGCTATCCAACGAGAAAACCGTGAAGCGCATCGGCGATCTCGCCGTCAGACTCGCCGATAAGGTCAAGCCCGAGGAACAAACACTACCACGCCCAGATCGCCCACAGGCCGATCATCACCAGCCCAATGGAGAACCGGGCGACGAATGACCAGCCCCAGCCGATTGCCATGCTCTTGGTAACGGTCCATGCCTCAGCGCGATTCTGCCGGTGCGCGTATTCCGCCAGGTAAAGCGCGCCGAGTGTGGCAGCGATGCCGCCTAACGGGGTGAGGAAAATGCTTCCGATAAATCCGGCGACGAACGCCAGCGCGATCGACGTCCACCGCGCGCCGCCTTGCCGGGCCTTCCCACCCATGAGGATATTGTCCACCACCCAGCCGATGATCGCCAACACCGTGATCACCGCGAAAATCCACACGCCACCCCCGCCGAAACTGAAGCTGATGCCGTAGAGCAGCGCCAGCGCCCAAATCACCGTCACACCGGGAAAGATCGGGACAACCATCCCCGCCAGCCCTACCAGCATCCCGAAGAGCATCAACACTTTTATGGCAATCCCTAACCAACTGACCATGCCGTTCCCCTCCCCGAAGCATCGAAAGTACAAATCTGTTTACGATTGTAATGCCTTTGCGGTTGCATGCACTGTAGGGGCGAGGCATCTCCTGCACGATGTCTGTCTGACCAAAACCGGTGAATTTCGACGGTTCTGGAACATCGGACGCCTGGTGGGGGATGCCTCGCCCCTACCTGTTACCCCCCCGCGATCATGTGCACCACGCGCACGTCGGCGTTATCGGGGATCGGCGTCGTGTCGTAGGCGTCGTGGCGCACCACGTCACCGTTGATGACGACGATGATCTGCGGGAACGTGTAGTTCATCGCCGTCAACACATCGCGGACGGTCATCCCGGCGCGCCAGGGGAGGGTGTGGCGTTTGTTCACGGTAATCATGGTTAGCTATCAGCTATCAGCTATCAGCTATCAGCGATCAGCCTGTGGCTGTTGGCAGCTTTCTGGCTGACGGCTGATAGCTGAGAGCTAGAGATGCTTTTCCACCACGGCCACCACGTCAGGATAATCGATGCCCAACGCGCGCAATTTCTCTACCGTGGGGACGCCGTTGTTAGTCCAGCCGCGGCGGGCGTAGACGGCGTCGGTGAGGCGCTCGTATTGCGCGGTGCGGTAGGCGCGATGGGCGGCCATTTTTTCGGCCAGCGTCATTGTGTCGGGATCGAGGTTTAGCCACTCGCGGAGTTGATTGTCGTAACGCTCCTGGCGGGAGAGGTACTCGGCCTCCGTCGCCGGCCCCATGGAGCGGTAGGGCGTCGCGTCATGGTCGCGCAGGCCCTTGCCCAGGCGAATGTTGAACACGCGTTGGAAGTTGTAGACGCGCTCGGACATGGCGATGATGTCGTCGAGCGTCACCTCGCGGCCGGTCACGCCGCTGAAGATGTTCATGTAGTTCTGGACGTGGCCCATAATCTTGGCGGGTTCGGGCGTGTAGGCGTTCTCCGGCGGGACCACGTCGTTCCACAGCAGCTTGCAGAAGCCGCACAGCCCAAACCACGTCCGCCACATCGGGAAGTAGTGCAGGGCCTCAGCCTTGTCCTCGAAGGTCGGCAGTTGGTGGTTCACTTGATCCATAAAGATCAGCCACGCCTCATCGTGCTGTGGGCCTTTGTTCGTCAGCCCGTAGCCGCCCTGCTGCGCCAGCGACTCTTTGGGGATATACTCCGAATATTCTAGCCCCTTCGCCTCCATGCCGATGTCGTTCACGAACTGTGGGTCGGCGCCAAAGTGCTCGACGAAATACGCCTTCATCTTCCGCGTCCCCTGCCCGAAAATCAGGCCGAAGCCCTCGCCGCGCGCCATCTGGTGCAGGACTTCGAGCGCGCTCTCGGCGTTGCCGGGGCTGAGGTCGAGGCCGCCGGTCTTCTCCAGATCGAGGATGCCGGCCTCGTAACATTCCATCACGAATGCCATCGCCGTGCCGAAGGAGATCGTGTCGATGCCGTAAGCATCGCAGTAGAAGTTGAGTTCGAGGACCGCCCACGGCTCGAAGATGCCGCAGTTGCTCCCTACGCCCGCGACCGTCTCGTACTCTGGCCCATCGACGATGACGCCCTGGCCTTTATACGGCCCGGTGCGTAGTTTGAAGTCGTCTACCGCGTGCGCGCAGGCCATCGTGCAACCGTACCAGCAGCCGTCGGGCAGCCCTTGCGTGTAGCGCGCTTCCCACACGTCCCCGTTGATCTTGGGTGTCTCCGGGTGCGAGCCGTAGCGGAAGTTATGGACGGGTAGCAGGTCGTAGGTGTCCATGATCTGCACCAGGAAGGAGGTGCCACGGTGGCGCATCCGATTCTGGACGGGGTCGTAGGTGGACAGCTCCTTGCGCATCCGCGCGCCAGTTTCCGCGAGCCGGTCGATGTCGGCGGGATCGTTCTCGTCGCCTTTGAATGGGGCGGTGCGCACGACCAGCGCCTTGATTTTCTTGTTGCGCAGGACCGTGCCGATGCCGCCGCGTCCGGCCTGCTTGTAGCGCAGCGCCTTGCGCTTGCGATCGTACAGGCTGAAGTTGAGACATCCTAGCAGCGCGTGGTCGGACCCGCGCCCGGCGGAGACGAACGACACGAACGGCTTGTCCTCGTCGTCCGGCGCGAAGTGTTCCAACAGCCACGGCCCCAACTCGTGCGTGTCGGTGGGGCAGTCCGCCGGCGCCGCGAGCAATTGCACCACACCCGCCGGCCCATCCACATACACAATCACTTCCGTGTTTTCCGTGTCGTTCGCGGTTGCTTTCCCCTGCACTTCAATCGCATCCCACCCGGCGAACTTCAGGTACGGCCCAAAGTGCCCGCCCGCGTTGCTGTCGATGACGACCTCCGTGAGCGGCGAGATCGTCGCGGCAATGGACTTGCCGGAGCCGGGATACTGCGTGATGCCCCCGCACGGCCCGGAGGCGATGACGATCTCGTTCTCCGGCGAATCCCAGCGCGTGTCGTCGTTGACGCCGTGCCAGAGCAGCCACAGATCGAACCCGCGCCCACCCGTGAATTTCTCCTTCATCTCCTCCGTCACCGGTTTGGCGGCGATGACGCCATCTCCCACGTTGACGTAAAGTGTCTGTCCTGCGTATCCCCGTTCGATGCCTGGTGCGGTGTAAGCAAACTCACTCAAAACGTTCAGTGTATCTTTCGACATCGTCCCTCCTCAAGAGTGAAACCACGAATCTACACGAATGTTCACGAATAAAAATTCGGATTCGTGTGGATTTGTGAAGATTCGTGGTAAGATTCTGACTTGTTGCTTTCATGCCTAATTTGTACTATAGTTGAGCGCGGAGGATTTGACAATGTCAGAACGTCATCATCTTGAACGCGAGATTTCCCCACCCGTGCGCATCGCGCGAACTGCGATTTTGGGGCTGGCCTTTCTCGTGCGCGTTGTCGCGCTCGATGCGCAGGGCCTCTGGCGCGATGAAGTCGATCAGTGGCGCTTCGCCTTGCAGCCGTGGGGCGAGATGCTGCGGAATTTCACCCGCGCCGGGTGGAACGGACCGCTCTATTCGCCGTTGATGCGCGTGTGGATCATGCTGGCGGGCGACTCGGCCTTTGCGATGCGTTACTTCTCGCTGCTGTGGGGCGTGCTGGGTGTGGCGCTGCTGTATGTGCTGGTCAAGCGGCTGGTGAACGAACACGCTGCGCCGTGGAGCGCGCTGCTGATGGCGCTGTCGCCGTATATGGTGTGGTACGCGCAGGAAATCAAAATGTACACCTGGGTGCCGATGCTGGTGCTGCTGGCGCTTTACGCGCTGGATCGCGCCTGCGTCCGTCCCGGTTGGCGGTGGTGGGTGACGGTGTTGGTCGCTACCAGCCTCGCTTTCTATAGTCACCTGCTGGCGGCGTTGCTCATCCCCGTGGAAGTGCTGTGGTTCTGGCTGCACCCTCGACGGTGGGAGGGAGCGTGGGGCGGTGGCGCGATTACGCTGGCGTTGCTGACCCTGCCCTATCTACCGATGCTTGGCTGGGTCGCGCCGCTGTTGCTCGCCGAACGCGAGACCGGCTATCCGGCCTATTCCCTGGGGCAAATGACGACGACGCTGTTTGGCGGGTGGACGTTAGGCGTCTCACAGAGCCTTTCCGGCGGGCCTCTCCCGTTCTACGTCGCGTTGTTTTTGGGGATCATGGCCCTGGTGGGGATGGCGGCGCTGGTATTCCGCAAGCGATTGAGCGCCTTGACACACCTGTGGTTGTTATTGTTCGTCCCGCTGCTGCTGCTGTGGCTGGTGTCGCTGCGGGGGCCGATCTTCACCGATCGCTATCTCATTTGGGTCGCACCGGCCTTCTACATCCTGGCGGGGACGGGACTGGCGACGGTCCATAGTTTCCGGCGCTGGTCGATTGTGATTCTGCTGCTGCACGTATTGTTTTTGAACGGCGTGGGCCTGTATCGCCAGGCTACAATCCCCATAAAGCCGCAATTCCAGGCGGCGACGCGCTACATCGAAGCGGCTCGCGCGCCCGACGAACTGCTGCTATTCCAGATCCCCTACAACCACCACGTTGTGGGCTACTACGCCGAAGCGATGCTTGACCCGTGGGCCGAAGCGCCCTTCACCAACTGGCGTCAGGAGGATGGCAGCTATTACGTCTACATGCCGTATGTCGATAAGGAGATGACCGCGCTCACCTCCGGTTATTCCGGCGTATGGTTGGTGTACTCCGAAGTCACGCTATGGGATGACCGTGAGTTGGTGAAACAATGGCTCGACATCCACTGGCATCTGGTCGATCAACGAGCATACGTGGGTGTGACCGTCTATCGCTACACCCGTTAGATGATATTCCGCCTTATCTGCGTAAATCAGCGTCCAATAGATCAAGGGATGCACAACACCTGCCCGGCATTGATGAGGTGCAGGTTGTAGATGCGGTTCGCGCGGGCGATGTCCCAGATGTTAGCGCCGTAGCGCAATCCGATGGCGGTGAGTGTCTCATAGGGCTGGACGGTGTGATAGGTGCGGCAGCCCGACGTCGGCGTTGGAACCGGCGCGGGGATCAGCCCAGGGCCGAACTGCCGTGTTGCGGTCGGGCCGGGTGGGGGAGTCCACGGCGCGTAGGGGATCGCCAGGTGGTTGCTGGCGTGAATCCGGCGCGGATTGATGGTGGGATTGCAGGCAACAATCGCGTACGGATTGGTCGCGTAAGCGCGGGCGATGGCGTAAAGCGTTTCACCGCGCTGGACGATGTGGTAGCCCTGGACGGCGGCACAGTTCACGCCGAGGCTTTGCGCGATGATGGGCGGCGCAGCCGTTGTCGGTTGCGGGATTGGGGCCAGTGGTAGCGGTGTGGGCGTCGGCGGAACCGGCGTGGGTGAAATCGGGGTGGGGGCAGGGCCGTCGACACTGCCGGGTTGAATCGTGATCTGGGCACTGTGGAACACGCTGCCGATGCCTTGACCGGCCTGGTCGGACAGATTGAGGTCATCGATTCTGATGTCGACTGTCCCACTGCCTATGCTCTTGAAGACGATGCGTACTAGCGTGCCGCTGCCGTTTGACGGGGGATTAGGGCGAACTTGTTGCATGACGTAATCGATTGTGCCGTCTATGACGGAGTTTGCGCCTTCAAATCCGCCGCGCAGAAATTCGCCTGGCGAAATCTGCGTGCCTGGTTTGTTGGGATCGGCATCGACGACCTCAAGCAGGTTGTGGTCGAATACGATCAGCATCTCGACGCCATAAAGGTTGGTGATGTTTTCCATTTGCACTGCCATCTCGATGGTCTGACCCACGCTGATGGTGGCCTCGTTGGGGACAATCTTGACCAGCGCCGCACTTTGCGCGAAGGCGCCGTTGGCCCATGCCGTGATCATAACGACCGCCAGTGCTATACCTATCCACAGGCTGAACCGGATTGGATGCTGTGTCTTGTGATCCTTCATCGTGTTTGTCCTCCTTTGACGCCCCGATGAAAATATCATTGTTATTATAAGGCATTTTTACAAAAGTGAAAATAACGAATCGAATACAAATGTATGACAGTGGGTCGCTAACCTTGTTTTTTCTTGAAAGCCGGGTAAAATGCAGCTAAGAGTCACTGTTGGAGAAAAACGATGCCAGTCACGTATAATGAATTACGCAAGCAACTGTTGGTACAAGAGCGAGATCTCGCCGCGCAATTGGAAGCGATGGCGCACAGCGTCCGCGAGGATGGGGTGGGGTACAGCAATCACATGGCCGATGTCGGCACGGAAGTCTTCGAGCAAGCGCGCGATGTCTCTTTGGCGCGCCAGCTCCGGCGTTCTCTGGAAGACGTCGAGCGTGCCTTGAGCAAGTTCAATGACGGCACTTACGGTATTTGTGAGGGCTGTGGCACTATCATCGAACTTGCCCGTCTGGAGGCATTGCCCTCCGCGCGCCTGTGTATGCAGTGCCAGTCCCGTCGCGAAGGGACCCGATGAGCGTTACGGTTCGCAGCCGGCTCCTCGTATGGGGAGGAGCGGCAGTTGTTGTGACGCTCGACCAGCTTGTCAAGGCGTGGGTGGTACGCTCTCTGCCTGCCTATACCCCGGTGGATTGGATTCCCCAACTTGCTTCCCTGTTCTCGTTCACCTTTGTGAAGAATACCGGCGTCGCTTTTGGACTCTTCCCCCAGTTGGGCGGACTTTTCACCGTCCTGTCGGCATGCGTGATTGTGGGCATTCTTATTTTTCAGCGCGCTATTGCCGGCGCCGACTTGTGGATATATGGCGGTTTAGGCCTGGTAACCGGTGGGGCGCTCGGCAATCTGATCGACCGTTTGACGCGCGGTTATGTAGTCGATTTTATAGACGTCAATTTCTGGCCACTGCACGGGTGGCCGGTGTTCAATCTTGCAGATTCGGCGATTGTGGTGGGCGTGGCGATTTTGCTCTTCGACGCGTTTTTCCTCAGCGAAAGGCAGGCCGTGACCGATGCCGCCGTTTGAACGCGCCACGGTAGAAGCGCGGGGCCGGCTGGACCAATTCCTGGTTCAGACCTGGCCTGGATTGGACCGGCAGTCCGTGCGTGAGCGGCTGCGCGCCGGTCAGGTGCTCGTTAATGGGCAGCCCGCGTCGAAGCCTGGGCAGTACGTCGAGGTTGATGACGAGATTGCTGTCAGTGACATTTCTGCTGTCGAGGTTGATGATAGCGCTGAACCCATGCCGTTTCGGCTTGGCGTGGACTTGCCCGCATTGCCTTTGACTGTGCTCTATGAAGATGAAGCCGTGTTGGTGGTCGAGAAATTGGCGGGTATCCCCACGCATCCGGCGTCACGTTCGGCACGTCAACAGTTCCAGCAGACGCTGGCGCGGCAGTTGACCGCGCTCTATCCTGCGCTGACGCATATCGGTGGGGCTGATCACGCCGGCATCGTGATGCGTGTCGAAACGGAAGTCTCCGGCGCCGTCCTGGTCGCCAAGGATGAAGATACGTATCGCTTGTTGCAGCGCTGCGTCAAACATAATCAGGTGGAGAGCATCTATTCTGTACTGGTGGAAGGGCGTTTGACCGGCCAGGATGTGATCGATCAACCCATCGGCAATGTGAAGCGCGCGCGCCAGCGGCTGGCGGTCGCCCGCGAAGGTCGCCCGGCGCGGACCGCCTATCGCGGGCAACGCCATTACAAAGACGATAAGCGCGATTACTCGTTGTTGGAAGTGCGCCCTCAGACCTCCCGTTTGCACCAGATTCGCGTTCACTTTTCGTGGTACGGCTATCCTCTGGTGGGCGACCACGTCTACGGTTCGCGCCAACAGCCGCTGCTGGCGGATCGGCTCTTCTTGCATCTGAGCGTGCTGGCCTTCCCGCACCCGCGCACCGGCGACGTTGTCCGTGTGGAATCGCCACTCGCGCCAGAATTGCGCTCCGTCCTGCGTTATCTCACCCACCCAAAGAGCCGCTAACCTCAACGGATCGAACGGATTTTCACATCTGCTAACTTTCAACATTGAACTTGAAACTTTCAACCATTCTATGGAGGCGTCGAGATGCGTGAACTAAACGTGGCTGTGGTACAAATGAAACCCGAGTTGGCGAAAATGGAGGCCAACGTCGGCAAGATGGCAGACTTCATCGCGCGGATTGCGACGGAGCAGCCGGTCGATATCATCGTTTTCCCGGAGCTGTCGGTGACGGGCTACGAGGGTGGGCAGCGCTTCGCGCAGATGGCGCAGCGCGTTCCCGGCGCGGTGACGAACATCCTGGGACAGCACGCCACCGAGTTTGGCGTGTACGTGCTGATCGGGATGGCGGTCAAGGAGAAGGTGGAGACTGTGCTTTACAACAGCGCCGTGCTCATTGGGCCGGACGGCGCTGTGGCAGGCGATTACCGTAAGGTCCACTTGCAGGCCGAAGAGCGCCTGGTTTTCCGCCCCGGCTACCGCATCGCGCCCGTGGAAACCGAAGTGGGCGTCATCGGTCTGATGTGCGGGTGGGATTTGACCTTCCCCGAAATCGCGCGCAACCTGGTGCTCGACGGCGCGGAAGTGCTGCTGCTCCCGGCGGCCTGGCAAGCGAAGGACGCCGATATGTGGCGCACCCTGTTGGTCGCGCGCGCCTATGAGAACGACGTCTTCATCGCCGCGGCGAACCGCATCGGCGAGGAGCCATCGTACACCTTCGCCGGGCAAAGCGCCATCCTCGCGCCAAATGGCGAAGTGCTGGCGGCGCTCGAAGAACCCGAAGAGGGCTACGTCGTGGTGCGGCTGGATCTGGACGAAATCCGCCGCCGCCGCGAGGAAACCCAGATCATGCTCGCCCGCCAACCCGGCTCTTACCGCTCGATCGTGAAGAAGTATTGATCCGTTGTTTATACCAGAGGGGGCTGCGATTTCGCAGCCCCCTCTTTTTCATCATTTGTGCTTGCCAGGGATCGTCAGATCCCGGGTAGTACGCATGAGCCGCGGATCTGGCGATCTGCTCCGAGCATGGTACCTGGCGCGGGATTTTTGCCATGATATGCTCGTGACTAACGACTACCCGATGAGCGCCTTATCATAAAGCCGGTACGTGCGGTAGATCTGCCCGTGCAAGTTGACAGCGGTCTGGCGCATGGGGATGTTGCTTTCGAGCACCCACGAGAACTCGATATGCGTGTAGCCGCGACGTAACGCCACCTTCAGGTCTTCCAACGCCAGGATCGCATCCAGGCCGCGCCCGCGATATTCCTCGATGAAGCCCCCGGCAAACGCGCGTAGTGTGGTCACGCACCTGCGCGCTTTCCACCAGTACATCATCTTCGTCAGCGACCACCAATCCGGCACGCCGGGACGTGGGTACGCGCGGTGCAGCGCCTGATTGACATCCGGCAGGGGTAAACTCGCGCCGATGGGCCGCCCGTCTTTCTCGGCGAAGAGCACGGTCGGTGAGTCGAGAATGGGTTTGAGAGCCGCGATCTCGTGCGCCAGTTCGGCTTCGGTTAGTGGGACAAAGCCCCAGTTCTTCGACCACGCCTCGTTGTAGACTTCTTTGAAAAGGCGGGCGTCGTTGTCGAAGTTGCGCATATTGATCTGCCGGAAGGTAATCCCTTCGATCCGGTTGCGCGCTTTTTCCGCCACGCGCAGCACTTTTGGATTCAGACCGGCGCCATCTGGCTGGATGTTGGAGACGTCTGAAAGGAAGGCATAGAGATCGTGGACCTTGGCGTAGCCTGCGCTCTCGATAAAGTCGGCGTAATAGCGCGGATTGTACGTTAGCATCGCTACGGGCGTGCCGTTCCAGCCATCGACGAGTAAGCCGCACTCCTCGTTGGTCGAAAAATTCATCGGCCCGCGCAACGTGTCCATCCCCTCGCTGCGTGCAAAATCCTCGGCGACCGCCAGCAGCGCGTGGGCGGCTTCTTCATCCTTCAACACTTCAAAAAGCCCGAAGAAACCGACCTTATCGCCCCAATAGTCGTTGTGATTGTGGTTGATGATCCCCGCGATCGTGCCGACAATTTTCCCGTCGCGCTGCGCGGTGAAGTAGCGGACTTTGGCGTGCTGGTGGAACGGATGTTTTTGAGGATCGAGAAACTCGATGCGTTCCGAGATCAACGGCGGCACCCAATAGGGATCACCCTTGTAGACTTCCCACATAAAATGGATGTAAGCTTTGCGCTCTGCGGCGGTCTCCGCTGCTTGAATGACCAATTTACCTGGCATAATAAGTCCTCCCATGACTGGATAAAGCAAGAATGAAAGGATTATACCTGTTCCCGGATTCGGGTCAATTCAAAGTCCTCTAATGTAAATCATACGTTGGATTAATCTGCTTCTAATGCGTATCCTGTATCATTATGGTGGATGTTCTGTATGCACTTATCAGGTAATGAGTAACCAGTAACCAGTAACCAGTAACCAGTAACCAGTAACCAGTTACCGATTACTTGCATCCAGTATCACGTATCAAGTGAGGTAGAACTATGGACCCAAATCGATATACTGAAAAAGCACAGGAGGCTTTGCTCCGGGCGCAGGGCCTGGCGAACGAGCGTGGCAATCCGCAGATCGATCCTGAACACCTGCTCCTGGCGCTCCTGGAACAGAGCGACGGCGTTGCGCCGCAGATCGTCTTGCGCGCGGGCGCCGATCCACAACGGCTGCGCGCCGACCTGGAAGGCGTGATTCAGCGCAAACCGCAGGCGCGCGGGGCCGCGGCGCAGGTCGGGCTGTCGCCCGCGCTGTCGCGCATCTTGCAGGCGGCGGAACGTGAGGCCGGCGGTTTGCGGGATGACTACGTGAGCACCGAGCACGTCCTGCTGGCAATGGCCGATTCGAGCGCGGGCGACGTGGCGCGCTTCCTCGCCGCGCAGGGGATCAACCGCGAGGCCGTGCTGCGCGCGCTCACCTCGATTCGCGGCGGGCAGCGGGTGACCTCGCAGAACCCGGAAGGAACGTACAACGTGCTCGAAAAGTACGGGCGCAATCTCACGCAACTGGCGCACCAGGGTAAACTCGATCCCGTCATCGGGCGCGACGACGAAATCCGCCGCGTGATGCAAATCCTCTCGCGGCGCACCAAGAACAACCCCGTCCTCGTTGGCGACGCCGGGGTGGGGAAGACCGCCATCGTGGAGGGCCTGGCGCAGCGCATCGTGCGCGGCGACGTGCCGGAAGGGCTGAAGGAGAAGGAAATCTTCCAACTCGATATGGGTGCGTTGATCGCCGGGGCCAAATATCGCGGCGAGTTCGAGGAGCGGTTGAAGGCCGTCCTCAACGAGATCGCGCGCTCCGAGGGCAAGCTCATTATGTTCATCGACGAAATGCACACCGTCGTGGGCGCGGGCAAGGCCGAGGGCGCGATGGACGCCGGGAACCTGCTCAAGCCGATGCTGGCGCGCGGCGAACTGCACACCATCGGCGCGACGACATTGGACGAATACCGCAAGTACATCGAGAAAGATGCGGCGCTCGAACGGCGTTTCCAGCCGGTCTACATCGATGAGCCGGACGTGACTGACACGATTAGCATCTTGCGCGGTCTCAAGGAGCGTTACGACGCGCACCACGGCGTCCGCATCCAGGACGCGGCGTTGATCGCGGCGGCGACCCTGAGCGGCCGCTACATCGCCGACCGCCAGTTGCCCGACAAGGCCATCGATCTGGTGGACGAGGCGGCGGCGCGACTGCGTCTGGAAATCGATTCCAAGCCCGCCGATCTGGATCAGATCGACCGCCAGGTGATGCAATTAGAGATCGAGCGTGAGGCGCTCAAGCAGGAGAAGGACAAGGCCAGCAAGGAGCGCCTGCGTAAACTGGAGCAGGAATTGGCGAATTTCAAGGAGCAGAGCAGCGGTTTGCGTGCGCGCTGGGAGCAGGAAAAGGCCATCATCCAGGAACTTCAAGATATTCAAAAGCAAACTGAGGCGCTCAAAGTGGAGATCGAGCAGGCCGAGCGCAACAACGATTACGCGGGCGCGGCGCGACTGCGTTACGGCAGAGCGCAGGAATTGGAACGCGATCTGGAAGCCGCCGAAGCGCGCTTGGCGCAGGTACAGGGCGACCAACCCTTACTGCGACAGGAGGTCGGTCCGGAAGAAATCGCGCGCGTCGTCTCCAACTGGACGGGCATTCCGGTCTCGCGGTTGCTCGAGGGCGAACGTGAGAAGTTGATGCGCATGGAGGCCGAGCTGCACCAGCGTGTCGTCGGGCAGGATGAGGCCGTGCGCGCCGTCTCCAATGCCGTCCGCCGGGCGCGGGCGGGCTTGCAACCGCCGAACCGGCCCATCGGCACGTTCCTCTTCCTGGGGCCGACGGGCGTAGGTAAGACGGAATTGGCGCGGGCGCTGGCCGAATTCCTCTTCGACACCGAGGAGGCGATGGTGCGCATCGACATGAGCGAATACCAGGAGAAGCACACCGTTTCGCGTCTCATCGGTGCGCCGCCGGGTTACATCGGCTACGACGAGGGTGGACAACTGACCGAAGCCGTGCGGCGGCGTCCCTACAGCGTTCTGTTGCTCGACGAA
>DAOUAY010000349.1:0-22151 GCA_034432995.1 Anaerolineae bacterium
AGTAGCCAGGCGAGAAAATCTCTGGATACACCTTCGCGCGGCAAAAGGGGAATAAGCTCTGTGGTGCAACGCCCCCTGAAATCGGGAACGGCCACTTTGTTCAAGTAAGGACGTAGTTTACAGTAAAGCACATGGCGCGTGTCGAAAAGAAAGGCTGTACTGTTGCCATAATTACCTTCCGACAATGCCTCGCGCAGGATCCGGCCCGTCATACTTTCAATATGTTCTAACCCTAAGAAAGGCAGATCATTCGCCATTGGGGAATCGGGCATGACGACCGTGCGGTTTTGCGCGCATAAATCCCCAATGGTTCGCTGTTTATAAATCATAGGGACACCTGGTTCCTATCAACATTCTGATATCACACAGGAATTGTACCCCAAAAGTTAAGTTTTCAAAGTTGAATTCATCCATATTTCCAGACGTATGTGAATCCCCTCTGGTTGGTCATGCTTCATGCCCCATCAATTCCTGTAACGTCGCCAGACAACGCTCGCACGTGAAGTAAACGTTCACGACGGCTTTTTCGCTTTTGCCGCCGCTTTTTCCGAGTTCTCCTTCACCCTGAATTCCACAATTCTGCGGATCAGATCAAGAGGCATGGGTTTGTCGAGTGGGAACTGCACAGAACCCTTTCCGCCCGCATAAACGGATAGCTCTTCCGTGAATTCCTCAATGCCGGTCGGCGCGGGATAAAAGCCGATGTGCTTTTTGAACGCCGCAAAATGCACCAGATTGCCTTTCAACGTGAAGGTCGGCATTTGATAGCTGATGGTTTCTGCCGCATCAGGCGCCGCCTCTCTAATGGTCGCCCGAATGTTTTCCAGAATCTCCTGGACATCCGGGGGAAAGCCGGCAATATATTCGTCAATCGTCTTGCGTACTTTTCGATCAGTAGCCATTTGCTTTCTCCCCCTTTGAGAATAACCACAGAGACACAGAGTTCACAGAGAGAATCATTTTTGACTGCCATAAACCTGCACAAACTGCCGGAGTTCTCTTGGCGACCGGATGTGGAAGACCGCCTTGCCGGCGCGATAGCGCTCGACCAGATCGAGCAGTTTTGGCCGCGCGTGGTGATGAATCTGCCAAATCATCTTCAACAACGGCCACGTCATCGGCAGCATCGGGCAACCTGCCGGGCCATCTGGCCGTGGACGGAAAAGGCACGCGACTTGCCGCTTGATCATCCAGCAGTAGTGGACATGCAGCGGCAGATCGACAAAGATGATCGTATCCGATGCAGCGAAGCGCGCTTCATTCAGATCGAAAGGCCCCCAGCCATCAATGATCCACCGATAGAAAATAGGCGCACTTCGACGCGTAAAGCAGATCACATCCGCCGTCCTCGCAGCAGCAGCTTGTGATCCGGCGCAAGCATTTTTCTCGTTTCGGTCACATTCCCTGCGTGAGCACGCCGCGCGTAAACAACCCCAGAGGGACAAAGCAAATCAGCCCCATCACCAGGATGACCACGAAATCCTCCACAGGGAATGGTACACCCGCCAGCCAGGGCTGCAAAAGGAAGAACACGAGCAGTCCAACGAACAACATGCTGGCCTGGAAGAGCAATCCCGCGCCGCTGACGTAGCCGAGCGCCTGTTTCCGCCAGAGCCAAATCCCACCGCCGATCCAGAGTGGCGTGCAGACGAGATCAGCAACCAACACCGCCATTTCTGTCCCGGCGACAGCCTGCTGGCCTGTCAGCGCGCCCACGATCTGGGCGATTGTGCGCAGGAAGAACAAGCCGCCTAACCCCACCAACACGCCGCCGGCGAATTTCTCCGGTACGGCGCCGATGAGTTGCTGGCGGACGGCGACCGCATCTATACCGGCGAGCAGGCGCACCACGGCGTAGACGCTCAACGCGCCCTGCGCCACGTACACGACAAACTGCACTGTCCACGGCATCGCTACGGCGTAGGCAATCGCATTGTAGATCACATAGAGCAGCGCCCCCGGCCAGAACAGCAACCCGGCGAGTTTGCCGCGCCGCGCCAAGACCATCGCGCCGAATAACAGCGGCAGCCCGATGAACAAGTTGACCCCGTCATTGGCGACGAACGCCTGCCGCAATTCCGCAGTAGAATAGAGAGCCGCCGAGAAAAGCAGACCCGCCAGCGAGGCCACGATCATCAGCAGTGCGACGAGGTACGAGAGGACATAAGCCAAAGCGATCTCACGCTTCAAAAACGTGACAGACGCCTGGTTGCGCATAACGCCACCTCTTATCCGAGTTTGCCGTACAAGGCCTCCGCCCAGGCGCGGATGGCGTCCCAGTCGCGGTGATCCGGCGTGCTGCTCGCCATCCCGCCGATCGGGATTTTCATTAAGGGGAAGAGCCGTTTGAATTCCGGGGTATCGTTCAGCACCGCGCCGGCAAAGACCCCGACATCCACCGGCTCGACCTCCGGCGCGACCTGGCGCAGCTTGCTGACATACTCCTGCGTGGACTTGCGGTTCTCCTCCGTATCCTCGGACGCCGCCAGGCAAACGATGAAATAAGCCACCGGCAGCTTGGACAACGTCCGGCGCTGCCGTTGAATGAAACGAGCGGCCTCGCCCGCCAGTTGCCCGGCGTGAATCGACACACCGACCAGCACCGCGCCATACCCGCTCAGGTCACGCGCGGCTTTGGCGCGCATCACGGTCACGTCGGCGCCCTGCGCGCGCAGCGTTTCCGCCATCGCTTCGGCCACCCCGCGGGTCGCTCCCGTCCAGGTGGCGTATACGATCAAAACTTTGTTGGTCATCTTGCCCTCCTTTGGCATAAATCGTAGCATGATACGTCTTGGCGATGCACAAAGTCTCATCTTTGGGGATCAGGCGATTCATTTGGCGTTTCCCTGGTCGGACAGAGACTTTAGCTTGTGAATGCATGAAGGCGCAACATTTTGAGCAGAAGAATCGTATTGCTCTATTATACCCAGAAATAAACATTAGACAGACAAAAAAGCAAACGACATCACAACGCAAGGAGGGAATTCAAGATGGCTGAAGGAGAACGCAAATTTTACGAGCAGGCCGATGAGACGGAGCAGACCCCGGCACAGGACCCGTGGGCCGAAGTGGGCCAACATTTCGCGCGCCTGGGAGAGAACATCGCAGCAGCCTTCACGACGGCGTGGAAGGACGAGGGAACGCAAGGGTTCATGCAGCAGATGCGTGAGGGGCTGGAGAAAATGGCCGGGGCCATCGCCGGAGCAGTGGACAATGCGGCGCATTCCCCAGAAGGCCAGAAGTTCCGCGCGGAAGCGGAAAAGGCCGTGGCCTCTGCCGCCACAGCCGGCAAGCAGACCGTGGAGACCGTGCGCCCGCAACTGCTTTCCGCGTTGGAGCAGCTCAATATCAAGTTACGCGAAATGCTCGACCGGCTACACACTTCGCAGCCCAGCACACCGCCGGAGCCAGCGCCAGAACCGGAAGCCAAGAGCGCACCGACGGATGAGCTGACCGACCCGATGCAGGTGTGGTAGAACTCAGACTACATGCGGGGCTGCCCCCGGCCAGTTCGTGCAACAGCGCGTTCGGCGCCATGCTGACTACGAGCATGATGGCCCAAGCTACTGTGATCAAGAAACGGTTGAGGGAGATTGGTTTTCCGGTTGTGTCAGGCATTTGCAATCTCCCGCGCCCACGCGCGGATCGCACCCCAGTCGCGCAGGTCTTCATCCTGCCCTTTCATCGCTTTGATGATCATGCGGTCCAGGAATGACAACCGCGCCAGTTCCATTTTACCGGCGAAGAAGGCTTCGGCCTGCGGTGTGATAAGCTGGCGCACCGGCGCGGTGTAAGCGACCCGCGCCTGACGGCTAACTTCGTCGTCGCCCAAATTGCCCGTGTGGACGCTGAAGATCAGCGTGGGCAATTGCGCCAGTGTTGCCTGCTGCGCCTCCACAAAGTTCCGCGCCGCGGGCAGCCATTGTCCCATACGGATGGCGCTGCCGATAATGACCCGGTTGAACCCTTTGAGGGAGGTGACTTCTTCAGCCAGCCGGACATCCACATCCGCATCTAGCTCACACAGCACTTTGGCGATGGCGTCTGCGACTTCTCCCGTCGAACCGCATTTGCTGGCGTAGGCAATCAAAGTCTTACCGGCCGCCGCGTCTCCTTTACATTGCATCTGGATAAGTTCGACTTCCGGCTGCCGGGTCGCCAGAAAACCCAAGCCGGAGCACGCTAACGCCGTCCCGCCGAGCGCAAAGCCTGCGATTCTCAGGAAATTCCGCCGCGATACCGGTTGTTTGTTCATCTACTGATCCTCCTCATCACTCAGCCTCATCTATGGTCCTCTGTGCCGGATGTAATCTCGCACATCCGCATTGTAAACGACTTCCTCGACGTCGAAGACGGCCCATGGTTTCCCATGATCGAACCACGTCACCTGTCCCACTGCCGGGAGGGTATAGCCGGCAATCGTGGTCCATTCCAATGCCTCGCACACCCACAGGATTTTGCCTTCCTCGATAGAATCCCGGTAGCGCATGGCCTCCAGGAACCGCAACATGCCGGTCTGCGGATCGAAGCGCAGCACCAGATGCTCCTCTTCTTCGCCAAAGGGGACAACCATGATGGCCGTCGTATCGTCCACGGCTTCCCAGCGCACGCGCGGGTCGGTGAGGTAGATGGCAGGCAGCCAGATCGACTCGGCCCACAATCCCAGGTTGCCGGCCTGATCCACGTGCGGCCCCTCGCTCACGCCAATCGGCCCCAGATCCAGATGGCCCTTGCCACCCAAAAAGTGCTCGTTGCCCTTGATCAGCGGCCGGCCGAACATGGTGATTTCAAGATAGTGCCGGTAATCCTGCCCGGCGCTGTGCGTGAAACGGAAACGCGACGGGAACGCCGGAAAGGCCATCACCGGACGCAACGTAGCCCGCCCGCTGAGCACCGCCGAGGTGAGCACCGGCGCGCGGTCGCCGTAAACCTGGCGGTAAAACCTTTCCACGGGCGCGGGCAGACCGATGGGCAGTGGGACCGTCTCGATCACGCCCGGCGCCTGGAGAAACGGCGCGAATGGCGCGGGACGAATGTGCAATCCCAGCCAGATCAACAAGACGAGCCCCACCAACACAGCGCCAAGCACAAGAATAATTTGCATCGTTTTTCACCTCATAATGACTCTGATCATGCCACCGCCGTCACAAACCGGCGACTATCCTGCTCGCAGAGAGTGACGAACAACCGCTGCGCGTCGCAGTTAGCTGACCCTCACTTTGCACTCTACAACACTTACGTTGAGCCACCGCAATAGTTTCGGGATCGAGGGCATTATAGCACGTGTGGGAACAGAAACGAGTGCCGGGCGGCGCAAATATCTTGCCAGTTTATGCTTGCCAGGGATCGTCAGGTCCTGGCGTAACGCGCAAGCACTGCAGATCTGGCGATCTGCTCCGAGCATGACTAACTGGCGGGGATTTCTGCCGCGATGTACTGGCGAATTGCATCTGGTACTCTTTGTCTCTCGATATATAATGAGAGAATTAATCAGCCAAGAAACTGTGGAGGCGCACCTGTGGAAAAAGTCAAAAAAGCGTTAGTGAGCATTGGTCGTTTCCTCGTCATCGTCCTGCTCGTCGATCTGGGCCTCTTCATCATCGTCAGCATCTCCTGCCTGTTCGGTACGCGCTGCACAAATGCGGTGTGGAGCGAGCGCATGTTCTGGGCAGGGATCATCGCTCTGGTCACGGCTATGCCGGTCGTCCTGGCAGGTCTGAACACCAGCCGAGGCTATTTCGACAACCGGCTGACCGCCGGGATGGATATGCAAGTCGCGCAGACGATCATTCAATCTGAACGCAAGGGGCTGGATAAGCGCACGGCCTACGCCCTCAAGGCCGGCGCCGTCGGTGCGGGAGCGATTGGTATTAGCGCGTTGATCGACATTTTGACGAGATAGGTTGAGAGTTGCGAGTCAAGAGTTGCGAGTCAAGAGTTGCGAGTTGCGAGTGTCTCCCTCCAACGACTATCCGACTGGCGACTGTCTGACTGACGACTATCTGACTACGCGACAGAGGACCCATGATCACTCCCACTGACCGAACGACATTGCGGGCATTGGCCCGCCGGGTGGCCGAGATTGCCGCGCTGCCCATCCAGACCGAACGGCGCGCATGGTGGAAGCTGCACAACAGCCTCAAAACCACGCGCCCGCTGATCCTCGTCTTCCCCGAAGGGTCGTGGGAAGAAATCCTGACCGATAAAGACTTGACCTGCGACGATGACGTCGCCCGGCGCATCGAGTGGCAGTTGCGCAGCCGCATTTACTACCACGAGCATTTCCAGGATGACGCCGTCATCGAGAAAACCTGGGTCGTGAACAAAGTCATCCACAATTCCGGGTGGGGACTGGAAGCGCAGCACATCCCCAGCCCTGAAGCGCGCGGCGCGTGGCACTTCGACCCGGTGATCCACACACCCGCCGATATGCAAAAACTGCGCTTCCCCGAAATCGCCTACGACGAAGCCGCCACGCAGCAGGCGCTCGCCGAGGCGCACGACCTCTTCGGCGACATCCTCGACGTGCAACTCAAGGGCGTGGCGCACCTCTCTTATCACCTGATGGCCGAATACACCGGCTGGCGCGGCCTGGAAGAGACGATGACCGATATGGCGCTCGATCCCGGCTGGGTCCACGATGCAATGGCCTTTCTCACCGCCGGGCATCAGCGCATCTTGCAGCAATACATCGACCAGAACTTGCTCTCGCTCAACAACGACGCCACCTATCAGAACTCCGGCGGCAACGGCTACACCGACGAATTGCCCGCGCCGGGTTTCGATCCCGACCGCGTGCGCCCCTGCGACATGTGGGCCAGCGCCGAGGCGCAGGAAATGGCCGGCGTGTCACCCAAGATGCACGCCGAGTTCATCTTGCAGTACGAAAAACGCTTGCTCGAACCCTTTGGGCTGACCGGCTACGGCTGCTGCGAAGACCTCACGCGCAAGATGGCGGACGTCTTTACTATCCCCCACATGCGGCGTATCTCCATTTCACCGTTTGCCAACGTGGACAAATGCGCGCCGCAGCTCGAAGGTAACTACATTTTTTCGTGGAAACCCAACCCGGCGCACCTGGTCGGGAACTTCGACGAAGAGCGCATCCGTGCGTACATCCGTCACGCCATTCAAGTCACCCAGGAGCACGGCTGCGTGATGGAGATGATTTTGAAGGACACCCACACCTGCGAGCAGCACCCGGAGCGGTTCGACCGCTGGCTCGCTATCGCCCGTGAAGTGCGGGCCGAATTCACGTAAGGCATAGTGCGCGTGAAAGGAAACTGCGATGTTATCGCGATTTAGCCGCCATCTCAAAGCTCCGGTTTTTGAGCACGACGAGGAGAAAAGCCGCACGGCGCGCGTGCTCAACGCGCTGCAATTGGCCTTGATCACGGTCACGATATTGGCCGCGCTCGCGTCGGTGTTTATTTTTCCTGAGAAACTGCGCAGTCTTGTGGTCGTCGCGGGGCTGGCAACTGTGCTGGCAATCTCACGGGTTTTGATGTACCGGGGTCGGATACGCAGCGCCAGCATCATCATCCTGGCAGGGCTATGGCTCGTTGTCACCGGGATGATAACGGTTGCCGAGGGCATGAACAGCATCGATGCCGTGTACTATCTCGCTTTGACGATGATCGGCGGATTGCTTTTGGGATCACGGGCATCGATCGTCATGGCTGTGATCAGCAGCCTGGCAGGTCTGGCGATGGCGCTCACCGAAGTGTGGGGGTATCCACTGCCAAGGCTTTTCCCTGTGCCGCCGATCTCTGGATGGATCAACTTTAGCTTCAGCCTGTTATTGCTCGTCATCACCTCCGACATCGCCCTGACCAACCTGCACAACGCGCTGATGCTGGCCCGGCGCCGATTGGAAGAACGGCGCAAAGCCGAACAGGAACGCGAACGGCTGCTCGTCCGCGTGCAGGAGCAGGCGCGTCAGGTGCAACAGGTGATGGACACCGTCCCGGAAGGCGTCTTGTTGCTCGACGAGGAAGGCCGCGTGCTCTCGGCGAACCGCCTGGGACAAGGTGACCTGCGTACCCTGGCCGATATCGACGTCGGCGGCGTGCTCACGCATCTGGCAGATTGCCCACTGGAGACACTGTTGACTTCGCTGCCGCGCGGGCTGTGGCGCGAGCTGGAATACGAGGCGCGCAGCTTTCAGACGCTCGCACGTCCCATCAAAAGCGGCGAACAAAGTGAAGGGTGGGTCCTCGTTATCCGCGACGTGACGCAGCAGAAGTTGATCGAACAGCGCAGCCAGCAACAGGAACGTCTGGCGGCGGTAGGCCAACTCGCCGCCGGCATCGCCCACGACTTCAACAACATCATGGCGACGGTGGTCCTGTACGCGCAGATGTCCATGCGCGCGGAGGGCGTGCCGACCAAAGTCCAGGAGCGCCTCATCACCATCTACCAGCAGGCGCTGCACGCCACGCAGTTGATCCAGCAAATCCTCGATTTCAGCCGCCGCGCGATCCTGGAACGGCGACCCTTCGACCTGCTGCCGCTCTTGAAAGAAGAAATCAAACTCCTGGAGCGCATCTTGCCGGAAAACATCACGATCACACTGGACTGCGGTTCCGCTGCCGGCTTCGTGCTCCCCGGCTCGCCTACGGCGCTGCAACAAGTGCTGATGAACCTCGCCGTCAACGCGCGAGACGCCATGCCCGATGGCGGCACGCTGCACTTCGCGCTGACTAGCCTCCACATCACCGACGCCGAAGCTGATCCAATTCATGGGATCGGCGCCGGAGAATGGATCAAACTCACCGTTGCCGACACCGGCACCGGCATCCCTGCCGACGTGCTGCCGCACATCTTCGATCCGTTCTACACCACCAAAGAACCCGGCGCGGGCACGGGCCTGGGCCTGGCGCAGGTCTACGGCATCGTGGGGATGCACGAAGGGCAGATTCGCGTCGAAACCGAGGTGGGCGCGGGCACGACGTTCATCATCCATTTACCGGCGATAAAGACCACACCATCAGCGCAACCCCACGTTGAGATTCCCGAACTTGCCACGGGGCAAGGCCAGACCATCCTCGTCGTCGAAGACAGCCCCCCCACCCGCCAGGCATTGGCAGATAGCCTGACGGCGCTCAACTACCGGGTCCAGGTCGCCGAAAACGGCCTGCAAGCGTTGATGATATTGAAGGAACAACCGGGGGAGATCGCGTTGGTCCTCAGCGATATCGTCATGCCTGGAATGGGCGGCCTCGATCTGATCGAGGCCATGCAACAACGCAGCCTCGACACCCGCGTCGTCCTGCTCACGGGCCACCCCCTCAAGGAAAACTGGACGCACCTGGAAGTGGATTGGCTTCTCAAACCGCCAAGTCTGGAAGCATTGGCCCACGTGATCGCACAGGCTTTGACCAGATCGTAGGAGAAAAACATCGACGCCACACATCATCTGCTCGCCATCTGCTTCGACTGCGGCGACACGCTGGCCGATGAAGGCAGCGAAGTCAAAGATGCCCGCGGCGTGACGCTGCGCGCCGATCTCATCCCCGGCGCGGCGGACGTCATCCGTGAACTGAAGCGCCAGGGCTACCCGCTCGCGCTCGTCGCCGATGGGCCGGCGGCGACCTTCAGCAACATTCTCACCCCACACGGCCTGTTCGACTGCTTCGACGCCTTCGCCATCTCCGAGGAGGTGGGCGTCGAAAAACCCGATCCACGCATCTACATCCACGCCCTGGATCAGCTCGCCATTCGCCGCGAGGACTACGGGCGCGTGGTGATGGTCGGCAACAATCTCGCCCGCGACATCAAAGGCGCGAACGCGCTCGGCCTCATCAGCGTGTGGCTGGATTGGGCGCCGCGCCGGTCGAAAGTCCCCGCCGACGCCTCAGAAATTCCACAGTATACGATCGAAACGCTTGAAGCATTGCTACCCCTACTGGTCCTCATGCTTGCCAGGGATCGCCAGATCCCGGCGTAGCGCGCCTGAACCGCGGATCTGACGATCCGCTCCGCGCATGGCACTGAGGGATTTTCTGTACGGTCAATATGTGCTAAATTTGACATTTATATAATAAAAATATATAATATAAGAATAAATATACATCTTCATAGAGTGCAAAGAGATCGCAAAAGAAAGGGTGAGAAAATGAAAAAGTTTATTCGTGTGTTGCTGCTGGTAACGTTCCTTGTCGCCGGTGTGATCACCGTATCACCGGGCGCCGTAGAGGCCGATCGATATACGCCGCCGGGCCTGACCGGCAATGACCCGTGGTTTTACCCCGAGATGCGCCTGAAAATACTTACATCGCCAGACGGTCGCATGACGGTCGCGGCGCCGATTACCGATACCACGGCCTTCACCACCACGCCAACGATTGATATGAAGGTGCTGGTCGTGCATGGAAAAGGATCCATAGACCCAACTGTCTCTCCACCCACGGAACATCCATACAATATGGTCAAGTCATTCCTGGACATTGTGGGCATTCCGTATGATACTGTAAACCTGGATGCGAGCGAGACCATCAGTGAAGCCGATTTGTGGGACGGCGTGAGTCACGGCAATTACTACGCGATCTTCTTCACCACCAGCGACGATTGGTGGGCCGTGCCGTTCGAAACGCGCCAGGTGATCGATGCCTACGAGCGCAATTTCGGCGTGCGCCGGGTCACGTGGTACAGCATCCCGAATCCCTCCCTCAACGGAATGGAATGTGCGCTCGTCGACCCGACTTGCGCCACAACTGGCGTTGGTATGTTTGGGCCAATCGATATTTCGATCACTGAAGCAGGACAAGAGGTCTTCTCTTACCTGCAACCCGATAACGGGCCTGGGGGGCTGACCATGAGCGTATCTACCTTCGGTTATCCGGCAACGACCACCGTGGGCATGGACGTGACCCCGCTTCTCCTGGACGCAAACGGGCATATCGCTTCGGCAATTTTCCGGGCCAGCGACGGGCGTGAGCACCTGGTCTTCACCTGGTCATCGTACTACCCGGCGAAGCCGCCGATCAATCTCCACGCACGGCTACTGCCTTACGGCATCATCAACTGGGCTACCAGGGGCATCTTTCTGGGGGAACGAAAAGTCTATTTCGTCCCCCAGCCGGATGACGTTTTCGCGTGGGGAGACGGGTGGGATTCCGACACACAAACCATCATTGTCGATCAAAAAAACCACCGTCTCTCCCCCGATGATCTCGACAGTCTGGTGGCGTGGATGAACGACCTCAAGACGACCGTCCCCAATGCAGCGGATTTCAAGATCGAAATGCCGTTCAACGGCCTGGGCGCCGAAGAGGACCGCGCGGGGTATCCCGGCGGTCCACTCGGAGCCGTTGATCCGGGCACGCTCACCGCGAAAGCGCTGGAACTGGAACAGGAATTCATCTGGCTGAACCACACGTATACCCACGCGGACCTTGACAATGCCAGTTACGCCCTGAGCTACGCGGAAATTGCGAAAAACAATGACCTGGTGGCAAACCTTTTGAACTTCACGGACTACACGACCACGACCTTGCTGACGGGCGCTTACTCAGGCGTGACCAATCCAAATGTCATTGGCGCTGCCTACGATCTGGGCGTGCGCTACCTCCTCGCGGATGCGTCTGTCGTGCCGACGTACACCGCTCCTGCGCCCAACATTGGCATCCCACACCCGCTCAACCCGGCAGTATTGTTGATTCCCCGCCATGCGAACAACATCTACTACTTCGCGGTGACGCCGCAGGATGAAACCGAATATTACAACAGCATTTATACCGATACAAGCAGAACTTATGAACAAATTATTGACACCATCACAGACCAATCGCTCGAAAATCTGCTGGACTTTCGCATCAATCCAACGATGTTTCACATGAATAACATCATCGTCTACACGACGACCCACACCAGCACGATTCTGGCCGACTTCGTGGAATCGCTCTACGGCAAGTACAACGCGCTCTACAACGCCAACGTTCCGATCCTCAGCCTACGCACGCAGGAGATCGGCGCGAAGATGTGGGAGCGCATGGCCTACGATGCCTCAGGCGTCAGCGCCGTGTGGACCTGCGGCGATACCATCACGCTCACCGCGACCAACGCAGCGCGCATCCCTGTCACTGGCATCAGCTCAGCTTTGGCCGTCTACACGGAGACCTACGCCGGCCAAACGATTTCCTACTTCGATCTGGACGCGGGTGAGAGCCTGTTCATCCCCGGAGCGCCGCCCTCCATCCCCGCACAGCTTGACGGCCTGACCGTCTCCGTGGCAGACACACAGAACGTGCTCACCTGGGACGCCGTGACGACCGACACCAACGGCGGCCCCGTGCAAGCGCGCTACTACCGCGTCTACCGCGACGGCGCATTGCTCGCCGACGGCCTCACGACCGCGACTTACACCGACCCGGCCCCCATCGCCGGCGCTACCTACACCGTCACCGCCATCGGCGATAACTGCTGGCGGCTCGAATCGGCAGAAGCGAGCGCCACGCCCACCACGCTGCTCGACTTCTCCGCCAGCGTTCTGGCCGGATCGGTCAGGCTGAACTGGACCACGGACGTCGAAACCAACACGGCCGGGTTCAACCTGTACATCTCGACCAACCCCGGCAATCCGCTCTCGTGGACGCAGGTCAACACCGATACCATTGGGATCACGGCAGGCGGTGTGTACACCTTCACCGATCCCAACGACCGGCGCAGCGGCACGTTCCATTACCGGCTCGAAGAGGTCGAAACGGAGAGCACCGGCAGCGCCAGATTGTGGTATCCAACGATTGCCATCGGGATCGGGCCGAACGCTGTCTCGCTGGTGGGATTGCAAGCGCGTGCGTCCTCTGGAACTGTTCTGGCGCAGCTTGGCGCGGTCGTTTTGATCGCGGGTGTCGTGCTTAACAGCAGAAAAAGACGGCGTGTCCAATAACGCGCAAGGCGGCAGACGATGAACCTTCGTTCTTGGGATTCCTCCCCACTCCCCATCCTCACACCGGTGTACCCGGAGGAAAATGCCGTGGATACGCGCCGTATGACGGTGTGCCTCGTCAACGAGGGCAGCTATCCGCACTACAAAGGCGGCGTCAGCACGTGGTGCGATATGCTCGTGCGGGGTTTGCCGGAGATCGATTTCGTCATCGTCAGCCTCGTCGCCGATCCAAGCGCAAAACCGGTCTTCGAATTACCGGAGAATGTCACGCGCCTGATTACCGTGCCCTTGTGGGGCACCGGCGAAGTGCTGGAATTGCAGCGCGATCTGAGCCTGGCGCAGGTGGTGCGGAGCAAGTTCAACGCGCCGCGTAAAGCCATCGAAACGCAGTTTGTGCCGCTCTTCGGCGACTTTCTGGACGCCATCTGGACGGACGAAGCCACGCCGCTGCAACTGGTCGAAATCCTGCGCGCGCTGGCCGTCTATTTTCAGTTCTACGACTACGATACGACCATGCGCTCGCAGGCGGTCTGGGATTGCTTCCGCGCGCACAGCGTCAGCGGTTACCAGAAGGGTGTGGGGACGCTATCCCCGCCGCAGCCCGTGTCGCTCCTGGAAGTGACCAATATGATGCAGATCGTCTACCGCTGGCTAACCGTGCTCGCCGTTCCCATTCCGCAGGTCGACATCGTACACGCTGCCGCCGCCGGGCTGTGCAGCATCTTCGGGATCGTGGCGTCGCGCAGCCCGCGCACGGCTTTCCTGCTCACCGAACACGGCATCTACCTGCGCGAGCGCCTGCTGGCGCTTTCCCGCTCCAAAGAGACGCACTTCGAGCGCGCGTTCCAGGCGCGCTTCGCGCAGCGAATCACCGAAGCGAGTTACGCCAGCGCCGACAAAATCGCGCCCGGCAGCAACTACAATCACCGCTGGGAGATTCACAACGGCGCAGCGCCGGAGATCATCCAGACGATCTACAACGGGCCTGATCCGCAGCAGTTCGCCCCTTCCACGCACCACAAACCGGCGGACGCCCCGCCCACCATCGTCTGGCTGGGCCGCATCGACCCGCTCAAAGACCTGGAGACGCTCATCCGCGCCGCGGCTATCGTCTGCGACAAGCGCCCCGACGCCCGTTTCATCCTGTATGGGAAACCGCCCAAAGGCAACGAGTGGTACTACCAGAAATGCCTCGATCTGCGCGACCGGCTCAAGCTTCAGGATAACGTCATCTTCGCCGGATTCGCCGCCAGCGCCGCCGCCGCCTACAATGAGGGCGATTTCGTCCTGCTCTCCAGCATCTCCGAGGGCTTTCCCTACAGCGTCGTCGAAGCGATGATGTGCGAGCGCACCGTCGTCGGCACGGACGTGGGCGGCGTGAGCGAGGCGCTGGAAGGCTGCGGCCTGGTCGTCGAGCCGCGCAATCCCGCCGATATGGCGCGCGCGTGCCTGGAATTGATCCAGGACCCCGAAAAGACGCGCGAGCTAGGCCGCCAGGCGCGGGAGAAGGCGCTCAGCCAGTTCAGCCTGCAACAGTGCAACAGCGGCTACCTCGCCACCTACCAACGGCTGCTAACCGATAATCGCTACCGTCACCCGGAACTGGATTTCGTGTACGAAACAGCGCCGGAGCGCGGGGAGGTTGTCGCCCGATGAGCGCCTTCGCCGTCTCAGTCATCGACGCGCCAAACATCGCGTCAAGTGGCCCACCGTTTGACACGGCAGGTAGCGCGCCACATGGCGAACCACACGGCGCAGCATCTTTCGTCTCCGAATCGCCTGGCGCGCTCCTCGAAGAGGTGCGCAAGGCGTGCGCCCAGCCGCTCAACGTACTGCACGTCGCCGCGCTGCTGGAAACGGCCGGCGTGACCGACGCCATCGCCCGGCGGCGCTACGGCTTCCCCGACGTCTTCGCGTTGGCCGACTCCCTCGCCAACGAGATGCGGGACGCGCCCCCACCCGCCCCACCCGCCGCCCGCGACATCCCGCGCGAGGACTGGAAGACCACGCTCCTGGATTACGGGCGCGGGCCAATGGGCCTGCTGCCGCTGATCCTGCTCGGCGTGTTGATCAACCTCTACCAGAATTTCGGGCAGTGGGACAACTCACAGGTGTTGACGTTGAGCATCTCGACCATCGGCAGCCTGCTGGTGACCGGCGGCTTCGTGCAGATTGCCGCGCGCAAAGGGTCCAGCTACCTCAGCCAGGGGTACATACGGGCCGGCGGGCGCTTCATCATGCAGGTTATGGCTGTGTGTCTGGCCGTCGTCCTCGCGTCGGCAGTTTTGTTGACGTGGGGCCTGCGCTCGGCAGCCTGGTTCGATCAAAACGACCACGGGCTGTTGGTGATCGCCTACATCACGCTGTCGTGCCTGTGGATGTTCTCGGCGATCCTGGCGACTCTCGAAGTGCTGCACTGGTTCGTGATCGCGCTGGGCGTAGGCGTGGCCGCAGCCTACGCCGGGATCGAATTGCGGGCGTGGTTGCGCCTGCCCGAACAGACGGTGATGCTCGTGGCGACGGCGGCAGGCTTACTCATCATGGCCGGGCTGATCGCGGTGGTCATCGCCCGCACGCTCAAAGGACGCGCCGCCGCCTCACCTGTCGGCGACCAGCGCGTGGTGCTCGCGCCGCTGCCGCACCTGACGGTGAATCTGGCGCCCTATTTCGTCTACGGCGTCACCTACAGCGTAGGCGTGCTGGTGGGTCACGCCGGCGGCCTGATCGGCAGACTCCCCGCCGGGATGACGCGCATCCAGGGGCTGGCGCAGAGCGAATTGGCGCTGACCCTCGCCCTCACCGGCTACATCCTGGGAGTCGGCATGGCGGAGCGCACGATGCGGCGCTTCTGGCAACGGGTGAAGGTGTATCAGAGGCAGGTATCAGCCGAGACGCCCGGCCAATTCAAGGCCGTCCTGCGCGATTTCTTGACCCAGGAGCGCGCGCAGTTCACGCGGGCGCTCAGCGTATCCAGCGCGGTGGTGCTGGTCGCCGTCGGCGGCGCGATCAGCGCATCGGCGAATCGCGTGTTGTTGGGGCTGTCCTGGGATGCGACCACCCTGCTGATTTTCGTCTCCGGGCTGGCCGGTTACGGCTTGCTGGCGATGGGCGTGTTCGACAGCATGTTCCTGATCACGCTGTCACGCCCACTCTACGCGCTGAAAGCTTTGGGCATCAGCGCCGCGACCACGCTGCTGGTCAGCGTCGTCGCCGGATTGCTGATTTCTTATGCGTTTGGCGTACTCGGCATTATTGCAGGAAGTGCGATCTTTTTATGGTTTACACGGCGCGCCTTAGGGCGTATCATGAGACATGCGGATTATTACTATTATGCGTCTTTTTAGCGCCAGGCGCGCACTCAGAAGATAAACTCACCAAACAACAACAAAGGAGAAAGAACAATGAACTGGAATGGATATGAAGTATTGATTACCGGCGCGGGCGGCTTTATCGGAAGTCATCTCGTCGAAGAAATGGTGCGCCGTGGCGCAAAAGTCAAAGCGTTCGTGCATTACAACGCGCGCGGAGACATCGGCCTGCTGCGTTACGCCGACCCGGAACTGCTCGAACAGGTCGAGCTGTATTTTGGCGATCTGAAGGACCCCGCCGCCGTGCGACAGGCCATGGAGGGGACGCGCGCGGTGTTCCACCTGGGCGCGCTCATCGGCATCCCCTACTCTTACGTGAATCCCTACGACGTGGTGCAGACCAACGTCATGGGCACGCTCAACGTGCTCACCGCGGCCCGGCAACTGGGACTGGAACGGGTGATCCACACCTCCACCAGCGAGGTTTACGGCTCGGCGCGCTACGTCCCCATTGACGAGGCGCACCCGCTGCAAGGCCAATCGCCGTACAGCGCCAGCAAGATCGGCGCGGACAAACTCGCGGAGAGCTTCCACCTGGCCTTCGGACTGCCGGTGACGACGGTGCGGCCGTTCAACACCTACGGGCCGCGCCAATCGACGCGCGCCGTGATCCCCACGATCATCGTCCAGGCGCTCACGCAAGACGTTATCAAGCTGGGTTCGCTCGACACGACGCGCGACTTCACCTACGTCGTCGATACGGCGCACGGCTTTATCGCCGCCGCCGAAACCGAGGCTACGATCGGGGAGACCTTCAACCTGGGCGTCGGCAAGGAAATCAGCGTCGGCGATCTGGCACACCTCATCATCAAGATCGTGGGGCGGGACGTGCGCATCGAGACCGAGAGCGCCCGGATGCGTCCCTCAGGCAGCGAGGTCAACCGGCTGCTTTCCAATAACAGCAAGGGCCGGCAACTCACCGGTTGGGCGCCGCAGTACGACTTCCAGCGCGGATTGACGGACACTATCGCGTGGATCTCGCAGCATCTCGATCTCTATCAGGCCAAACGTTACGCCATTTAGGACATTGGCACACTACACCAACGATCACAAAGAGGCTTGCGCCAGATCACAATGTGAAAATTTCACCACGAATCTGCACCAATTTGATTTCTACTGTACTGGGCAGAAGCATATTGGAATTTTGGTACACGGATGAACACGGAAAACACGGATTTCTTTCCCTAAAAATCCGTAGAATCCGTGAAATCCGTGTACGATTCTTCGATTCGTGATTGCAAGATCATCTTGACGACTACACAATTTGATTTCGATTCGTGAGGATTCGCAAAGATTAGTGGTTATTCTCAGGGGAGGTTACGATGAAAGCAGTCATTATGGTTGGGGGAAAGGGGACGCGGTTAGCGCCGTTTACGCGCGTGCTGCCCAAACCGCTGATCCCCTTGGGCGATTATCCCATTCTGGAAATCAATATCTGCCAGTTGCGCGCGGCCGGGTTTACCGACATCACGCTCACGCTCGGCTATCTGCCGCACTTGTTCAAAGCCTACTTTGGCGACGGAGAAAGGCTGGGGGTGAAGATCAGTTATTCCTATGAGGAACAACCGCTCGGCACTGCCGGGCCGCTGACGCTCATCGAAGGGTTGGACGAACCGTTCCTGTTGATGAACGGCGACCTGTTGACCGATCTGAATTTTGCCGATCTCTACCACTATCACCGCGAGCGCAACGCGACGGTGACGATGGCGCTCTATCCCAAAGAGGTCAACATCGACTTTGGCGTGATCGAAGTCGACGCTGAGTCGCGCATCCTCGGCTCGCGTGAAAAGCCACGTTTCAGCTACCTTATCAATATGGGCATCTACATCGTTTCGCCGCAAGCCGTCAAGTTGATCCCGTACAACCAGTTTTACAGCTTCATGGATCTGGTGGATGACCTGCGCGCGCGCGGCGACCCGGTCTATGGCTACCAGTTCGCGGGGGATTGGATGGACTTGGGGCGCGTCGATGACTTCGCAGCCGCAAGCGAGAAGTACGACTACCTGACTTGCCCAACCGAAGAGGCCTACCAAATCGAACAGCGCCGGCGCGAGGCCGTGCTAGAGAAAATCGGGGTGCTGTAAGATGAGCGGGGCAACGACCGTCCTCGTGACCGGCGCGACGGGGTTCGTCGGGCAGCACCTGCTCGCCTGGCTGCTGGCGCAAGGCCACACCGTGGTCGCCCACAGCGTCCCCGGCGATCCGTTGGCGGCGACGTTGCCCTCGACCGTGCGCTACGTCGCGCGGGACATGACCGATGTAGAGGCCGTCCGGCAGATGGTGGAGGAGATTGCGCCAAGCGCGATCTTCCACCTGGCCGGGCTGGTGCAGAGCCAGGACGCGCAACGGCTGTTCAGCATCAACGTGCTGGGGACCGAGGCCGTGCTCCGCGCCGCGCGGAGCCTGGCATCGCCGCCTACAGTGGTGATTCCCGGTTCGGCCTCGGAGTATGGCGTGCTCGACAACGGGGTGTTCATCACCGAAGAAACTGCGCTGAAGCCGATCTCGGCGTATGGCGTCAGCAAGGTCGCGCAGACGCTCACCGGGTTGAGCTACACCTGGCGCGGCGAAGTCCCGGTGGTGGTGGGGCGCATCTTCAACATCACCGGGCCGGGGGAACCGGACAAGATGTTAGGCGGGGCGATGGCGAGCCAGATCGCCGCTATCGAAGCCGGCGACCGTCCGCCGGTGCTGCGGGTGGGCAATCTCACACCTTACCGCGATTACGTGGACATCCGCGACGCGGTGCGCGCCTTGGGGATGCTTTGGGAGAAAGGGAAATCGGGGCAGGTTTATAACATCTGTAGCGGGCAGCCAGTGCAGGTCCAACAGGTCGTGGATACGCTCGTGGGATTGGCGCGCTGCCCGATTGCGGTCGAACCCGATCCCGACCGGCAGCGTCCCTCCGACATCCCGTTTTGCGCGGGCGATCCGGCGCGCATCCGCGACGCTACCGGCTGGACGCCCGCCTATACGCTGAACCGCACGTTGACAGACGTCCTCGACGGGTGGCGCGCCGCGTATAGCAGGCGCTCAGGGCATTGATAACGATTCCCAGAGGCTGTGGCCGGTCTCCGACCGCGCCACCGCAAGCCAGGCGTGGGCGGGCACGGTCAGAGACCGGCCCGAGCGGGAAAGGGTAATGAACGCTAGGGCAAGGTGTCGAGATGACCAACACTGACGAACGGGATAAAGCCGTAGACCTGGGCGCGGCGCTCCGCATACGATCGCAGTGTTGTATCGTCAGGCGGGGCGTAATCGATGGTCAGAATGGGGCGCGTCCCCAGCTTCTCCTGCAAGCGGATGGCGGCCTGTTCTGTCCACTGCAAATCAGCCCCGGTCCAGGCAGCGTAACCCGCTTCATCGTAATAGGTGCTGAAGGATTCGAAGACCACGCCATCCACCGTTTCTGCGACCGCATCCAATACGGAGAAGCCACGGTTCGCCAGCAGCGCCAGTTCGGGATGTTCCCAACGGATGCGACGCAGCAGTTGCGCCACGCCGGACCAGGTTTCGGCAAACCGCGCATCGACGTCCACCGTATCGAGGAACAGCCCGTAAATGCCGTGGCCTACAAGTCGCGGAATTTGCTCTTCGATGACAAGACGCTGCCAGGCCGGGGCGCGACAATCCACGAGCACGGTCTGCCAGCGCTGATTGCGCACCACCGCTCCGGTAGTCGCTTCGCGCAAGGCCCAGGGCGCAGTGGTGTCGGTGTCGGCGACCTGGCTCAGCGACAGATAGCCGAACGGCAACGTGCCACGCTCCCGCAAGGCCAGCAAATCGGCGGCGGTATACAGTTCAGCCTGGACGATCACGAGATCGTACTCCGCCAACTGTTCCAGACGATCGAGGCCGTAATAACATGCGAAGCGTGAAGGGTGCAGATCGTGCATTGTCGTTCTCCTTGGAAATTATCTTACTTCAACGCTTGAGGCGGATCACAATCCGCCGTCCCGGCAACGCCGGATTATGCCGGCGCAAGCCTTTTCGTGGTGGTGAAATCATGATGAACCGATGGCAAAGCTTGGTCAAAACCCCATACTATGGCTACTGATTGGATTGGTAGGACTGCTGGTAGCCGGTTGCCAACCAGCGTCACCATCCTTGACGCCATCACCAACATCCTCGCTGCCGGCGACAACGCCCTTACCGCCATCACCAACGCCCACGGCGAAATCTGAGATGTTACCCACAGCCACACGTTCAGCCCCAGTACAGCCCTCCCTGCCCGATACATCAGCCTGGGACGCCGTGCAGCGCTGGAGCTACCAACTGACCGACTACCCAAACGACCGCCTCGACGAGATTGCCGCTTCGGGTTACGATCTCGTCGTGATCGATTTGACGCGCGATGGTTCCTCAGATTATTTCACACTTGAGGAAATTCGCAACATCCAGGCCACCGGCAAGATCGCGCTGGCCTACTTCGAAATCGGCGCCATCGAGAACTACCGGCCCGAATGGGCCGCAGTCCCCAAAGATCTCAAGCTCGGCCCCGTAACGGGCTGGCCCGGCGAGCAGCACGTGCGCTATTGGGAGCCGCGCTGGTGGCCTGTGGTGCAAGGGCGCATCGACCAGGCGCTGGCCGCCGGATTCGACGGCGCGTATCTGGATATGGTCGTCACTTACGAGCAAATCTCCGGCCGCGACACCGGTTTGAGCATCAAGGAGCGCGCGCAGGCAATGGTCGATCTCATCGTCAAGATTTCCACGTATGCCAAAGACCGCGATCCGGCGTTCAAGATCGTCCCGCAAAACGCCCCAGAACTGCACGTGTGGCCCGGCTATCTCGACGCGATCGATGGTCTGGGGATGGAGGAGTTGTATTTCCGCGCCACCGATAAACCCTGCACCGCCCGCTGGTGCGCCGAAAACCGCACGGCAGCGCTGGCGGTCAGGGCCGCCGGGAAGCTCGTCTTGACCGTGGATTACGCCACCCGACCCGATAACGTCCGCGCCGCCTACGCCCAATCCCGCGCCGACGGGTTCGTGCCCTACGTCGCCACCGTCGAACTGGACACACTACCTAATCCTCTACAGGAATAAAAGACGGTTTCTCACAACCCCGCACATTGAGGCAGGGGCTTGTCCGGGGCCTTATCATTCACGTCAAAGTCCCCTTTTTTGCTTCAAGCGGATCGCCAGATCCGTGTCGTGTAGCGTGTCTCGGCTCAAAACGGGGAACTGGCGTTCCCCTTGGAGCAAGGATAGCAAGACCATAGGGGATGTCGACAATGGCTTGACCACTGAAGACATCCCCCGAAAGTGATTGATTAGGGACAGAAAGAGCCGGACTTACCAGTCCCGCAAGACCAAAGGCAGGTACACCCAGGAGAATTCCACCTCCGGTTCCGTAAACTGAAGCTCGATCCCGCCTACCAGTTCGCCATCGACGTAGCCCTCCACATCAATAGTGGGCACGCTGCCGGACGCCTGCTGGATCGCGTAGATAGCCTGCATCCCATACGCCGCCAAAGATAGCGGCGGGCATGGAATCACCACCGTCACCGTGACCACACCAGAACTCCATGGACCGAGTTCCAATGTGGGCGTAGGCGCGACGGTGACCTGCCAGTCCGCAGGCACGTTGAACGTGATCAAACCGATGTCCACAGTAGCAGAGAACGGCGTATCGTTGTAAACGGTGAACGTGAAGACCCGGGGCTGATTGCACGGCGGACGCTCGGTCACATCGACATTGCGTTGGCTGCGTTGCGGGAATTACACTAACGCGCCGGCGTCTTGCAACGCCTGGCGCAGCATCGGCACATCCACGTCGCGCGGATCGATGCCGTCGCGCACCGCGAGCGCCGCCGCCGTTCCCGCCGCCTCGCCAATCGCCATGCACGTCCCCATCACGCGCGCGCCGGCCATGCCGTCGTGCGTCGCGG
>DAOUAY010000350.1:0-2504 GCA_034432995.1 Anaerolineae bacterium
CGGGCGCTCGCCGGCGCCGAACCTGGACGCGCTGCGGATGCTCGTCACCCACGTCCGCAACGAAGGCTACGACCTGGGCCTGGCGACCGACGGCGACGCCGACCGCATCGCCATTGTGGACGAGAGAGGCGAATACGTCACCGTCAACGACATCCTGCTGCTGCTCTACTGGTATCTACGCGCGGTGCGCGGCGAGCGCGGCGGCGTGGTACGCAACCTGGCGACGACACACCTGCTGGATCGCCTGGCGGCGCACTTCGGCGAGGCGTGCTACGAGACGCCGGTGGGCTTCAAGCACATCACCGCGTCGATGGTGGAACACAACGCGCTCCTCGGCGGCGAATCCAGCGGCGGCCTGACCATTCGCGGGCACATCCTGGGGAAGGACGGCATCTTCGCAGCGGCGCTCGTCGTGGAGATGTTGGCGCGCACCGGCAAGAAGATTTCCGAATTGTTGCAACAGGTCTACGCGATCACGGGCCGGCTCTACGCCGAAGAAGACAGCATCCGGGCGACACCGGAGATGCGCATCGTCATCCCCCGGCGGATCAAGGCGTTGACGCAGGAACACGCCGCCACGCCGGTGCGTCTTGGCCCGTATCCCGTGGTGAGCATTTCGGAGCTAGACGGCACGAAATTCCTGCTGGAGAACGACAACTGGGCGCTGTTGCGCTTTTCTGGCACCGAGCCGCTGCTGCGCCTGTTCGCGGAGGCGGATTCGGCGAAGAAGGCGCACGAGTTAATCGAGAGCCTCAAGGCGCTGGTTTCATTATAGAACATGGTTAGCGGGCGCCGTCGTCAGTAAAAATCGCTTGACAAAGGGGGCGATATGGCACAAAATGGAAGAAACGACATTGTCGCAGGAAGGAATGAAAAATGACGACCTATCAAGCCACCTATACAGACCGGATTCGCCAGGAAGTGGCACAGACACCGGACGAATACTTGCCGCTCTTGCTGGAGATGATCCACTTGTTTCGTCAAAGCATTGCCCTGAAGCCGGCCGAAGAGAGTTTTCGTCAAGGCTGGCAAGAGGCGTTGCGGTCAGAGACCTTGCCGGTAGCTGAATTGTGGACGGGCATCGAAGCCTGACTGAATCGGGCAATGATCGACGTACAATTCACCCCGGAGTTCAAACGTAATCTACGCACGCTTGCCAAGAAATACCGGCATATCCGTGACGATATAGACCCCGTTATCGAGGCATTGCAGACCGGAGAGATACTTGGCGATCAGATCCCAGGCATAGGCTACACACTTTTCAAAGTGCGGGTTCGGAATCAAGATATTACCAGAGGCAAAAGTGGCGGGTATCGTGTCATCTACTACTTGCGAACCCCTATTAGCATCATTTTGGTGACGATTTATTCCAAGACGGAACAGGCGGATGTTTCAGCGGCGCAGATCCGGCGCATTGTCGATGAGTTCCAAAAATCAGTGTAAGCCCCGCTAACATCAGTTATCGCGGATGAGTCGCGTGCCGCTATACTAACGCCCGCGCCGGCTGAAACTGAACGGCACGAGATTCTTGCTGGAAAACGACAACTGGGCGCTGCTGCGTTTCTCCGGCGCCGAGCCGCTGCTGCGGCTTTTCACGGAGGCGGATTCACCGGGGAAGGCAAAGGAACTCATCGAGAGCCTGAAGGCGCTGGTTTCGTTGTAATGCTCGTTGGGCGGCGTTTTTGTGCAACTTGGCTTGTTCCTTGAGAGCAATTTGCTCAAGTAACACACCTTTGCTGGAGGGTATGTTGTGAAGAAATTAATCAGAAGTAGGATTTTCTTGGCTTCTATCATTGTCGGAGCCTTCTATTCTATAGCGACCGACAAATGGATATTTGATCATTTTAGGTGGAAGCCCTCAAATATATCGTTTCTTACATACACCTATCAAAATCTCCTTATTCCCTCGCTGATCTTTTTATCCTTGGGCAGTTCATTGAGCTATGTTTACTTGCAGCTCTTTCGTCAAATTACGTCGGAATGGCCAACAGTTCTGAAACTTGTAACCTTTGGTGTATCGGTTTTCCTTTTTTACCTGTTTGTGATAGTAAGCGCTGAAGGTTACTATTGGGCGATAGCTTTTTTTAATCGTTAAAGTGGGAAAATGTGAATTGCCTGCTGGTTTGTAGTGGTTATCATCTTTGGGGGCGGGAGCGCCGTTCGTCGCACTCTGGTCGGCGGGTAGATATTTCCGTTACAATAATGCCCGCGCCAATCGAATCGCCCCTTGCGCCGGTTCATGCACCGGAGTAAAAGGCGACAATGTCAATCCCCACTCGACGGTCGCCGCTACGAACGCTGCGCGGACGCTCTGTCCCTTGAGGATGACGCTCCCGGTCAACGCGCAGGGGATCGCGCCGGTCAGCTTCAGGCGGCGTACGACGGCTTCCACAGAGATCGCCAGTTCCCGCCCGGCATCCTGCAAAATCGCCTCGGCGACAGCATCGCCCCGCAAAGCCACAGTCTGCGCTAGGGCTGCGAGCGCAGCAATGTCGGCGCGCTGC
>DAOUAY010000351.1:0-7079 GCA_034432995.1 Anaerolineae bacterium
TTCGCCCATTCGCCCATTCACCCATTCACCCATTCGCCGATTCGCCATTTGCCATTTGCCATTTGCCATTTGCCATTTACTGATACAGCTTGTGCTCTTGGATGTAGGCTTCGACGGGTGGGGGGATGAGGTAGCGCAGGGGGAGGCCCTCACGGACACGGCGGCGCAGGTCGGTGGCGGAGTAATCGACCGGCGGGATGTCCAGCCACACCAGGCGTTCGGCCAGAAGCGGCAGCGCGGCGACGAGTTCCGCCAGATCGACGCGCTGGCCCATGCGCGGCATCACCGCCAGCGACGCCTGTTCTAGGATGCCCTGGGGATCGCGCCAGGCGGGCAAGTCGTGGAGGGCATCCTCGCCGAGCAGGAAGTACCACTCGTCAACCTCAGGGTACTGCGCGCGCAGCAGAGCCAGCATCTCCACGGTGTAGTGCGGGCCGGGACGTTCGAGGTCCACGCGGGACAGCGTAAAAGCGGGATTATCGGCAATGGCGGCGGCGGTCATCGCGGCGCGATCTTCGGCAGACGACATCGGCCGGTTGCGCTTGTGCGGCGGCGCGCCCGCCGGGACGAAGATGACGCGCGACAGCCCCAATTGCGCGCGCGCCGTCTCCGCCAGGGCCAGGTGCCCGTAGTGCGGGGGATCGAAGGAACCGCCGAGGATGCCGAAGCGTGATGTGTTCATTGGGAGTAAAGAGTGAAGAGTAAAGAGTAAAGAGTGAAGAGTAAAGAGTTAGGAAGCTCTATTACCCATTTCTCATTACTCGTTACTCATTTCCTATAGTTTCCCTTTCAATCCGCGCAAGACACGCTCCACCGTGAACGGGAAGCGGTTGTACCACACGCCAGTGGCGTTGCGCAGCGCGTGGTGGACGGCAGAAGCCACGGCAATGAAGGGCATTTCGGCCATGCCGCGCGCGCCCCACGGGCCGTTCTGCTCCGCATTTTCGATGATGATCGGGATGAGGCGCTGCGGGATATCCTCAATGGTGGGGATCAAGTACGTGCTGAGCGTGCTGGTGAGCGGGTAGCCGTCGCGCTCGATGAAGTGCTCCGTCGTAGCCCAGCCGAGGGCCTGGATGACGCCGCCTTCGATCTGCCCCTCCAGCAGACGCGGGTTGATCGCCTGCCCCACGTCGTTGGCGCAGGCGATTTTGGGATACGTACATTCGCCGGTCAGCGGATCGACAATGACTTCGGCGGCAATGGCGACGTAGCCATAGGCGAAGTTGGGATCGCCGTAGCCGGTGCGCGGATCGATCTGGGTGGTTTTGGGGGCGAGATAGGTGTATTCCGCTTTGGCGGGGCGCTCTTCGCCGCGCCACTTTTCCAACGCCGCCGCCGCCGCGCCGCGCACGGCGTTGCCGATCATAAACGTCATCCGCGAAGCCGAGCACGATCCCGCGCTGCCGGTGATCGCCGTATCCATCGCTTCCAGGTGGACCTTCTCGAAGGGCAGCGCCAACGCCTCCGCCGCCATCTGGCAGATGACGGTGCGCGTCCCCTGGCCCACGTCGGAACTGGCGGCGTACACAATGGCTTCCTCGATGTCCGCTGCGCCGCGCAGTTCGACACCCGCCCAGGCGTTCTCCTGGTAGCCAAACGAAAAGCCGATGTTCTTGAAGGCCAGGGCGATGCCCACGCCGCGCCCAGGCTCGGTCGTCGGAGCGCGCCAACCGCCATTGACACGCTCCCAACCCAGCGCCTCCGCCACCGCGACGAGCGCCTGTTCTAGACCACGCGCGTCATCGGGCAGGGGGCGGCCCCAGGGCATCGGTTCGCCGCTGCGGACGAGGTTGCGCAGGCGCAATTCCACCGGGTCGATGCGCAGGGCCTCGGCCAGCTTGTTCATCTGCGATTCGGCGATGAAGTTGCCTTGCGGCGCGCCGAATCCCCGGAAAGCGCCGCCCGGAATGTTGTTCGTGTAGACGCCGAGCACTTCGGTTTTGACGTTAGGGATGCGGTACGGCCCGTTGACGGTCAACAGCGTGTTGCCCATCACCTTGTTCGTCGTGTAGATGTAGGCGCCGGCGTCGGCGATCACTTCTGTTTCCGCCGCCAGCAACGTGCCATCCTCGGCGGCGGCCCAACGCGCGCGCGCGAAGACGCGGTGGCGTTTGTGATGTCCGATGATCGACTCGCGGCGGCTCCACACGATCTTCACGGGACGTCGCAGCCGGTGCGCCGCCAGCGCCAGCACGATCTGCACGGACATATCCTCGCGCCCACCGAACGCGCCGCCGATCGCGGGGTAAATCACGCGCACCTGCTCTTTCGGCAGCGCCAGGGCGTGGGCGATCTGCGCCTGGTCTTCGTGCGTCCATTGCCCGCCGACGAGCACCGTCACGCGGCCTTCCTCGTCGATGTAGCCCAGGCCGGCCTCCGGCTGCAAGTAGGCGTGCTCCTGTCCGGGAATCTCGTACTCGGCTTCGACGACGACGGCGGCCTGTTCCAGTGCCGCATCCACGTCACCCCGGTTGATGCGGTGGCGGGAGGCGATGTTGCCATCGAAGACTAGCTCCGGGTGGATATCGATGCCGGGATAGGGCGGGTGCAGGCGCGGCGCGTCCGGTTTGAGCGCGTCGCGCGGGTCGGCGATGACGGGCAGGTCTTCGTACTCGACCGCCAGCAACCCAACGGCTCGCGCGGCGATCTCCTCCGTCTCCGCGACGACGGCGGCGATTTGGTCGCCAACGAAGCGGGCGACATCACGCCCCCCCTTAATCCCCCCCAGAGGGGGGGAGATAGTCTCCCCCTCGGAGGTAGTTGTCTCCTCCCCCTCGGGGGGGACGGAAGGGGGGGCAGGTCCAACCAGCACCGGCTGATCGGGGTATTGCAGGCCGTACTCATTCACCGGCACATCCAGCGACGTGAACACGGCGACAACGCCGGGCAGCGCCTCCGCCGCCGTCGTATCCACGCGCAGCACGCGGGCGTGCGGTCGTCCGGCGAACAACAGCTTCATGGTCAGCATCCCGTCCATCACGAAATCGCCGGGATATGGCGCATCGCCCGTCACCTTCGCGCGGGCGTCGATGCGGGGAACGGATTGGCCGACGACGTTATATTTCATAATCACCTTTCCTTACTTGCTCGAACCGAACGCGGGGCTGAAGCCCACGCGCTGAAAGAGCAAAGCCCTTCGGGCTAGAATCGGCCTCTGGAATTCAGTTTCGTGCATAGACCACCTTCCCTTCTCGTAACGCTGGACGCAGGACTGAGCCAACTAGATCGCCGCGTCGCTCGATTTCTTCTGGTGTGGTCACGATGATGTCCTTGCTGACGGTGAAATCCACCAACGCGCGGCGAACCTCAACCGCCGCTTCGCGCTTGTTAGCGACCTCTGGTAACACGACGAGCAAATCCACGTCGCTCCACGGGCCAGCGTCGCCGCGCGCCTGCAAGCCGAACAGGATGATACGCAAGGGGTCGAACTGTTGCACGATCCGCTCGCTCATCGCTGCGATCACGTTTTCTATGGTGTTATCCAGTGTTCCCGTCATTTCCGTGTTCCTCCGCCAGTCTCTTGTTCATCTGGTGAACTATGTCCCATTCCCAATTACCGATCACTAATCCCTGTTTCCACTCTCCAACTGCAAAATCCGCCGCAGCACGGCGACGGTGCTGGCATACGTCGGGTCCATCCCAAAATACGACATGCTCTGCGCGCCGAGATTCTTGCCCTTGCTCATCGGGGTATCCGAAGCGTAGTGCAAAATGCCGATCTCGAAGGGGACGCGGTACAGGTTGACGATCTCGTTGATAGGGTAGCGGCGCGGGCGGATGAATTCGTAGAGCGCGGAGAGGTACGGGCCGCCTTCCATTTCGACGTCGGTGTAGCCGGCGTCGAGGAAGCCTTCCATATAGGCCCGGTTCTGCAAGAACGTGCCCCATACGGCGATCGCGCGCTGGTTGTCCAGCACGTCACCGTAGACCAGATAGGGCGCCACGTCGCTGGCGGTGAAGACGTTGCCGAACAGGTACGTGTTTTGGGAGTGCTCGTCGTAGATCGTATTGGGGATGAGCACGTCGCCGATGCGCCCGTTGAGGGTGGCGGCTTTGCCGATGACGTAAGCGCCCCGCAACTCGCCGATGTTGACGGCCAGGCGCGTGAGCAGGTGATAGGCGGCGAAGCCCAGCGGGTAGTCGATGTTGAGGATCACCGCCCGGCTGTCGCGCAACTGTTCCAGGGGCAGGTCTTGCAGGCGTGGATCGACGTCCTCAGGCTGTAGCCGTCCCAACTCGATCACCTGGACTTCGAGATCGAACGTGTGCTGGCTGGAGACGCGCGTCATACCGTGGGCGGTCTCGTAGGCTTTGCGCGCAGCGCGCAGGTCCGCGCCTTCTTGCGTGTAAAGATAGTTCCGCATCACGTAGTACAGGAAATTCGCCCAGTTGCTCGGCACTTCGCGGCGGCGGATGCGCTCGGCTTCTGCGCTCAAACCGGGGTCCGCGCCCGATTCCAGGTGGGCCAGCACGCGCTCCTCGTGCCGCAGGGCGAATCCCGTGAGCATGTTGACCAGGCTGTGGGTGTTGCTGGAGACGAAGTACGTGGGCCGCGCCGAGAGATCGAAATCCAGGTGCTCGTTGACGCGGTTCCACCATTGCTGCGTCGCGCGGCGGTAGGCGATGTGCGAACCGGCCAGGAGACTGACCGCCATCCGCTTACGGTGATCCGCGATGCGGCACAACAGCTCCGGAAAGGCTTCTGCCCAGACCTGGCTGAGGCGCCGCCAATCGCGGGGTGATAGTTGCAGCACCTGGCGCGTTTCTTCCATCAAGGCTGGATCAGAAGACGTATCCGGGTCTTCGCGCGTCGCCCAGTCGCGCAGGCGCTGTCCCAGGCCCGCTTGCAGGCCGATCAAGTCGTGCATTTTGTTCCACTCAATCTGGAACGCCGTCAGCGTCGGCACGATGTCATCCACGTCGGAGATGCTGGCGATGTAGGCCGCCAGGGTTTCCTTCCCATCGAAGAACATAGGCCGCCGCCGGGCCGTCGCCGAGACGTGCTGCCAGGATTCGACGTCAGGGTAGCCGCGCCGCTGGAAGACTTCCTCGCTCTGCCCCATCAGCACCAGGCGCGTGTCAAGGATGCAGCGCGGCAGGCGCAGGCTCCCGTAGATGAAGGCCGACATATCGGGTTTTTGCTTCCCCGCCGCCGTGTGCAGCAGGGACTTCATCGCAATGTGTGTCTCCTCCAGGGTGCGAATCTGCACCGCATCGGTGGTGCGCAACAGCGAGTAATACGTGCGGGCGTAGAGGGTGATCTGGTCGGTGCCCTTCTTGGGGATCTTGCGTTTCATCGTTTTTCGGCCGCCTTTTCCACAGCGCGGATGATCTTGTAATAGCCGGTGCAGCGGCAGAGGTTGCCGCTCAGCGCGGTCTTGATCTGCTCGCGGGTGGGCTGCGGCATTTCCTCCAACAACTTGGCGGCGCTCATCACAAAACCGGGCGTGCAGTAGCCGCATTGGACGGCATCTTCGTCAATGAACGCCTGCTGTACGGGATGCAGTTCTCCATCTTTATCGAGACCTTCGACGGTGGTGATGCTCGCGCCGTGGGCGCGCGGCGCGGGCGTGAGACAGGCGAGCGTCGCCATGCCGTCGAGCCAGACGGTACACGCGCCACATTCGCCTTCCTCGCAGCCGGGCTTGGAGCCGGTCAGCCCCAGGTCGTCGCGCAGCATGTGGAGTAGCGTCTTGCCGTTCGCGCCATGCACGGAGACGTTCTCGCCATTGACGACACACTGGATCGGTTCGTCGCCGCCGGTGTGGTGGGCGATCATCGGGCCGCGCAACTTGGGCCAGCGTTTGGTTTTGCCCCATAGCTTGACCATAGCATCAGGTTCGGGTAGACCCAGGCGGGTATCGTCCGCGAGGATCGCTTCCAGGCCGCGTTGGACGAGCGCGCTCACCTCCTCGGTGCGGAACCAGGCCGAGCCGCGCACGTCATCGATAGGCCGGGCGGCCTGCGCCGCCAGCCGGGCGGCTTCGGCGATACGTTCGGCGTCGAGCGGTGCGCCTTTCAGGGCGGCTTCGGCTTCTGGCGTGCGGATGATCGTCGGCGCGACGCTGCCCAGGGCTATGCGCGCGCCGTTGACGTTTTGCTGTTCATCCAGCGTTACCACAACGGCGACGTTCGTCACGGCAATCGCCAAAATGCGGCGCAGCCCCAGCTTGAGGTACACCCCGCGTTGATTCGCGGTCAATGGGGCGAACACCAAATCGACGACCATTTCGTCCGACTCCATGATCGTGCGGCGGACGCCGGTGTAGTAATCGGCGAGGGCCACCGTCCGGTCGCCACGCGCGCTGCGCAAGAGGAGCCGCGCCCGCAACGCGCGTAGAGCCGTGATCGTGTCGTTGGCGGGAGATGCAGTGACGAGGTTCCCCACAATCGTGCCGCGATTGCGGAGCGCGGGCGCGCCCACCCACCAGCACGCCTGTGCCAGGGGCAGCGCCTGTTCCTGGAGCAACGGCGACGCGGCGGCCTGCGTGTGCGTCACCATCGGCCCGATGTGGATGAGGCCGTCGTGGCCCAGGCGAATCTCGTCCAGGCCGGCCACGCGGGTCACATCGATGAGCACGGCTGGCGTGCGCGCCTTGTTTTGCAGCTCCACGATCAGGTCTGTGCCGCCCGCCATAATCCGCGCCTTCTCTTTGTGTTCGCGCAGCAGCCGCACCGCGTCATCGAGATTGGTTACGGTGTAGTAAACGTCCCAAAGCGCCATAGATAACCTCGAGTTTTAAATGGCAAATGTCGGATGAAAGAATCAGCGAATCAGCGAATTCCGCTTTGCCATTCGCTGATTCTCCATTCGTTCATTCTTGATTCGTTCATTCTTGATTCGTTCATTCTTGATTCGCTGATTCTCCATTCGCTGATTCTCCATTCGCTGATTCTTGTCTTTTGATTTCTCGCACGATGTAAAGCGGACGGTCGCGGATTTCGTCGTAGATGCGGCCGATGTATTCGCCCAGGATGCCGATGCCGAGCAGTTGCACGCCGCCCATGAAGAGGACGAGGCTGGCGGTGAGTCCTTGTCCGGCCAATGGCGCAGTCCCGCCCAGCCGGATGATGAA
>DAOUAY010000352.1:0-1658 GCA_034432995.1 Anaerolineae bacterium
AGTGAGGAAATCGCGGAGGCCGCCGCCAAACTGGTGGAGGTCGAATACGAGCTGCTGGAGCCGGTTTTCGATCCCTACGCGGGCGCACAACCCGGCGCGCCACTCATTCACCCCGATCTGGGCAAGTACGAAGTCGTCAACTTCATCTTCCCGGCGCCGGGGACGAACATCTCCGAGCATTTCAAGCTGCGCAAAGGCGACGTTTCAGACGAAGGCGTGAGCGATGCCGTATGGGCGCAATGCGCTGCGATTGTCGAGGACACGTATACGCTGCCACAAATCCAGCACGCGCCTATCGAAACGCACGTTGCCGTGGCGCGCTGGGACTTGGACGGGCAGGTGACGCTGTGGGCGGCGTCACAGTCGCCGTTCGCGCAGCGCGATTTGCTGTCGAACAGCCTCGGCGTGCCGCACGGCAACATCCGCGTGATTTCACCCTACGTCGGCGGCGGCTTTGGCGGCAAGGCCGGCATTTCGATCGAGGCCAATGTCGCGCTGATGGCGAAAGCGGTCAAAGGCCACCCGGTCAAAGTGCGGATGACGCGCGAGGAGGAGTTCATCGCCACCAACGTGCGCCAGAGTCTCGTCGGCACATATAAAATCGGCTGCGACGCTGACGGCAACCTGCTGGCGATGGAGCTGGCCTATTACTTTGGCGGCGGCGCGTACAACGATTACGGCGTCAACATCGCGCGCGCGGCGGGTTATTCCTGCACCGGCCCTTATGACGTAGCCAACGTCAAGGGCGATTCGTACTGCGTCTACACCAACCACCCAATCGGCAGCGCCATGCGCGGTTTCGGGATGCCCGAAATCCACTGGGGTCTCGAACAGGTGATGGACAAACTCGCGGAGAAAATCGGCATGGATGTGGCCGACTTCAAACGCCGCAACTGCGTCCGCACTGGCGACACGATCTTGACCGGGATGACGATGCCGAACGTAGACCTGGTCACGTGCATCGACAAAGTCACCCAGGCCATCGGTTGGTCTCGTAGGGGCGAGGCATTTCCCGCCTCACCCCAAGATGCACTGTCCCGGAATAAGGAAATGCCTCGCCCCCACAAAAAGCGCGGCAAGGGGTTGGCGATTATGTGGAAAGCCCCCGCGATGCCGCCGAATCCGGGCAGTTCCGCCATCGTGCGCTTCAACGAGGATGCGACGGTTAACGTCTATGTCGGCGGGCAGGAGATCGGGCAGGGCGCGTTCACCGTGATGGCGCAGATGGCAGCGGAGGCGCTCGGCGTGCCCTACGAGTGGGTGCGCGTCTCCGCGAATCCGGTGGACACGAAATACAGCCCTTACGAATGGCAGACCGTCGCCAGCCGCCTCACCTGGTCGATGGGGAACGCGGTCAAGGCGGCGGCGGAGGACGCGCGCGGCAAAATCCTCGACACCGTGGCGAAATACTGGGATGAAGACCCCGCCGACCTGGACATCAAGAACGGTGTCGTCGTGTCGTACAAGTCGGAGCGCGAGCAACCGCTCAAGAAGATGGTCGTCTACGGCCTGCCCAACGAGAATTTCGAGGGCTGGCAGGGCGGGCCGATCGTGGGCAGCGGCAAGTTCATGCCCACCTACGTCACCGGCCTCGACCCGGAGACGGGCCAGGGGACGCGCGCTGTCGTCCATTACACCGTCGGCGCGCAGGCCGTGGA
>DAOUAY010000353.1:0-1599 GCA_034432995.1 Anaerolineae bacterium
GAAAACGCGCGACTGCCGGGGAGAAAGTGGAACAGGGGCTTCTTCTCGATCGGGTCGACGTGGGCGGCGACGGCGCTGCCGTAAACGGCGAGGTAGATTTTGCCATCGCGGTTGACGCGGACGCCGCACTTGCCCCACTCTCCAGGATGCAGCGTGCAGTAATGCTCGCAGACGCGGCACTGCACGACCTGATCTTTCAAGGTGCGACCCAGTTCAGCTTCTTTCAACATGCCGATGCTCCTTTGAGGATAGTCAGGTAGTCGATAGTCGGATAGTCGATGGTCAGGTCGTCCTGGTGATGGGGGGCGGCGTCACGGGTGACATGGTCGCTAGAATGCTGTGACCAATGCCACGATCAAAATGATGATCAGAACGACGCCCGCGACAGACAGGACAATCGTCAGCGCTTTCTTCTCCTGCGCTCTTTGTTCGATCAGCCGGAGCCGCAATGCCTCGCGCATTTCGCGCTCTTCGGCCAACATGCGTTCCATGCGCGCCTGTGAAGCGGCTGACTCGGCAGCTTTGATCTGCCCGGCCTCATCCATCTGCTCGTTGAGCCGGCCGGCCACGCCCAGGTTGTCGCGCCGGATGATCAGCTCCAGAATGTCCAGGGCTGCGCCGCACTGGATACATTGCTCATCATCGATCCAGTTGACGGTATCGCAGTGTGGGCAGCGTCGCGTGAGGGCGACGCCGCACTTGCGGCAAAAGCCGTCATCCTGGTCATTGAGCGTTTCGCAATAGGGACATACGTGGCCTGGGTTATCGTTGGTCATCCTGCAATCGGCCCCTTTCTTTTTTGGGTCACAAAAGCCCCGGCAAGATACCGGGGCTACACTGTGCATCTCTGCCCTTGCGCTTGCCACATCGCCAGGGACAAAGGGTCAACCGTGGCGTCTGCGATCAAACGTTGTCTGGTTGTACCTCAGCCTCGACATCGATAACGGTCTCATCCACCGTCACTATGACTTCTTCTGCTGTTGCCTCCACCACGATCGCTTCAGGTATAGCTTCTTCCAGCGCTGGCACCGGCTTGGCCTGTTTTACGCTGAAGGCGATGCGCCGTTCACTCGGCTGTAAGGAGATGATTTTTACGGTGTGGCGTTCACCCACCTTGACCACATCTTGCGGGCGAGCGACCTGATGATTGGCTAATTCCGAGATGTGAATCAATCCCTCGATTTCCGGTTTCTCGACCAAAGCGGCAAACGCGCCAAACGTCGTCAGGTTGACGATGGTGATTTCCACCAGATCGCCTTCTTTGTAAATGGCGCCGAGACTTTCCCAGGGATCGGAAACCAGCCGTTTGAGACTCAGGCCCAGGCGTTCCTGTTCCAGATCGATGTCCAGAATGTAGACGTCCAATTCCTGGCCGACCTGCACGATCTCCTGTGGCCGGGTCACGCGCCTCCAGGAAAGTTCGGAGATGTGCAGCAAGCCGTCCACGCCATTGACATTGACGAATGCCCCGAAGGGCACCACGTTGTTGATGACGCCGCGCGCTACCGATCCAACCTTGAGCCTTTCCAGGATGCGGCGTTTGACGGCCTTGCTATCAACCGCGCGCCGTTCGGAGAGGATCAGCCGGTTGCGCTCCGG
>DAOUAY010000354.1:0-1894 GCA_034432995.1 Anaerolineae bacterium
CCGCCCGCCGCGTCGCCGGTCAGTGCGTAGCCGGTCACGCGCTTGACGGCTTCGGGACTCCAATACGTGCGCACGTCGGAGAACATCTGCGCCGTACCGGTGAGCAAGTGCCCGAAGAGCATCGAGACGCCGTTGAGCGCGTCGTTCTCCGTGGCGACGATGTAGGGCTGGCGGATGCCGTTCCAGTCGAACGAGGAATCGAGAATGGCTTCCATGAAGTCGCCGTTGGGGAAATGGTCGGTCCACTGACGCTGCCCCTGGAATCCGCCGGCAATGGCATTGTGGCCGAGGGCTTCTTCCTCGTAGCCCAGTTCCGCCAGGCGCGGATTGCCCACCATCAGATCGCGGGCGATGAGCGCCATCTGCACCGAGAGTTCCCAATCCTTGTCCTTCTGCGCGCGGCTGCGCTGTTTTCCCGGCGGATTGCGATCCACGCCTTCGGGACAGTGCGCTTTGACCCAGGCTAACGCTTTTTCAAATTCCACGGGATCGTAGATCCCCTCGTCGAAGCGGCGGACGAATTCCGTCATATCCACAAATTCCGCGCGCATCCCCAAATACTGCTCGAACAGCCACGGCTCGACAATGGAACCGGCGATGCCCATCGAGACGCCGCCCATCGCCAGGTACGACTTGCCGCGCATCTGCGCCACGGCCAGGCCGGCCTTCGCAAAGCGCAGCAGCTTCTCCTGCACGTCCTCTGGGATGCTGTCATCGCCCGCGTCCTGCACGTCGCGCCCATAGATACTGAACGCGGGCAGCCCCTTCTGCGTGTGCGCCGACATCACCGCTGCCAGGTAGACCGCGCCGGGCCGCTCGGTGCCGTTGAAGCCCCACACGGCTTTGGGGATGAGCGGATCCATGTCCATCGTCTCCGCGCCGTAGCACCAGCACGGCGTCACCGTGAGCGAGACGCCGACGCCCGCGCGTGCGAACTTCTCGGCGGTCTGCGCTGCCTCCGCTGCGCCGCCGATGCACGTATCGGCAATGACGCACTCGACGGGCAGGCCGTTCGAGTGGCGCAGATTCTCGGTGAGGAACACGGCCACAGTCTGCGCCATGCCCATCGTCTGCGCCTCCAATGCCTCGCGCACCCCGCGCCGCCGCCCATCGATCGCCGGGCGAATGCCGATTTTGGGCATACTCCCGATCAAGCGATTACGAGGTTCGTTCGTTTTCATAATGACCTCCAAGAATTACGAATCAGCGAATCAAAGAATCAGCGAATCAAAGAATCAGCGAATGGGCGAATGAGCGAATGAGCGAATTTCAACAACCCTTAACCCACAACCCTCAACCTTCAACCTTCAACCTATCGTCCATTGCCCGCCGTGGTCTTGAGGACCGAGCCATAGCCGTTGGCCGACGTCCCAGCCCCAGCCGGGCAGCTTGAGTGTGACCGGAATCTGCGCCCAGCCCGCCTTGATGCGCTGCTGCACGGCTTTCCACGACGGCACGCCGCTCACCGCATCAGCAGCCTCGACGTTGCACGCGCCCACCGCGACGGCTCCAGTCAATACGGCCTCCGGCGACAGGCGGTGCAGCAACCCGGTCAGGAATCCGGCAATGGCGCAATCCCCCGCGCCTGTCGTCCCCACGAGATTGGCGCTAAACGCCGGGGCGAGCAACTCGCGGTTGGTCCACGCGCGCGGTTTGAGGCCCAGGCGTGCTGCCAAGACTGTCATTCGCGCCGCATCGGGCGTCGTGCGCAGGTAGATGCCCTGGCTGCCGAGTTTCAATCCGACGACGGCGACGCCCCATCCCACCAGCCGCCCGGCTAAATTGCTGAGCAGGTCGCCATCCACCTGAGGCAGAACTTCGCCGTTCGCTTCCAGGGTCGCGTAACGCGCCGGGTATACCATCAACAAGGCTTCTTCCACACTCGGCAGGAAGA
>DAOUAY010000355.1:0-4020 GCA_034432995.1 Anaerolineae bacterium
GAACAGCATTCCCGGCGACCTCTACATCCGAATCCAGGCAGCCTTGCTGCGCTGCCCTGCTTTCGATAGCGACCGCGCCTTGCGCGCGCTGTTCGTGGACGCGCGTCTCGCTCCCTGGCATGACGCTCTGCCCGAAGCCGACAGTCGCGCCGCCCGCGTCCAGGCCGTCATCGATCGCTTGAGCCAGGCGACCAACCCCGTCGGCGATAACGCTCTGGAACTGCTCCTGCGCGTCCTCAGCGAGAACACGCCGGTGGGCGACGCGCTGCGCGACGAACTGGCGGCGCTAGCCCACGAGACGGCGCAAACTGTGGCCGCCGGGCTGCGCGCTACGATTGCCGCCACGCAGGAACAACTGTCGGCCAACCCCGTGACGGCGGCGCTGGTGGAGCAGATGGTAGCGCCTTTGCGCCTTCAACTGGACGCTGTGGAAGCGCGCATCGCCGCGCAACCGGCGATGGCTGTGGTCCGCGAGCAAACGACGTTGACCGGGAACGCCAATATCGTCGGCAACGGCTCGACGGCTGTGCATATCAACGCAATGCATGTCTACCAGGGCGAGCGCCCCCGCGAGAAAGCCTGCCCCGACCCTGCCGCTGCCCTCACCTGCTACCTCACCCACGTCATCGCCGAGAACAGCCGCCTGCAACTGCAAGGCATCCGCTCCGCCACCGGCCTGGTGAGCATCGAACTGGAAGAGGTCTACGTCACCCTCACGGCGACGGTGCGCAAGACCGTGCGCGACGAAGAGGCCTGGGTAGAGGAAATGGCGCGGCGCGCGCCGGGTGAAACGAAACGGCGGCGCGGTCAGGAGACCGGCCACAGCAGAGAGACCGTGCAGCAGGTGAAGGTGCAAGTGCAGGAAGCGCTGGCGTTGCACCCGCGCCTCGTCGTCTTGGGCGATCCCGGCAGTGGCAAGACGACGCTGCTCAAGTACCTGGCGCTCACCTTTGCGCAGGATTTCAATAGCCCGAACGTAGCGCAAGCTGTTAGCTTGCGGGAAGCGCAAACTGACAGTTTGCGTTACGTACAACAACGTTTGGGGCTTGACGAACGCCGCTTGCCTATCCTCCTGCCCCTGCGCGACTTCGCCCGTTACCTGGAAACCGCCTGCCCCGACAACGGCGCGGACGGCCCCAAGCTGCTGCTCGACTACCTGCGCCTGTACTTCACGAACCAAGACCTCGCGCTGCCCGCCGATTTCTTCGAGACGCGCCTCAAGGCCGGGGCGTGTGTGGCGCTCTTCGATGGTGTGGATGAAGTCGCCAGCATGACAACGCGCCAGCGCATCGCCCGCATCCTGGAGAAGTTCACGCTGGCCTACCCGCAGAACCGCTACGTCGTCACCAGCCGCATCGTGGGCTATACGGCCGGCGCGCGCCTGGGCGCGGAGTACGCCACGACCACCGTGCGCGACTTCACCGACGAGGACATCGCGCGCTTTGCGCGGCACTGGAACCGCGCCGTGGAAAGCGTGCTCGCCGGCGGCGCGACGGAGTATGCGCTGCGCAAGGGCGAGGCCGAAGCGGAGAAGCTGATCCAGGCGATCAAGGGCAACGCCCGCGTGCATGAGTTGGCGGTGAACCCGCTGCTGCTCACCGTGATCGCGTTGGTGCAGCGGTACCGGGCGCAATTGCCCGACCGCCGCGTGGAGTTGTACGAAGAAGCCCTCGAAGTGCTGCTGGTGCAGTGGGACGCGGTGAAGGGACTCGAAGAAGCGGACATCGCTGTTTTGCAAGACCTGAAACTGGACGCGGGCGACCGTCGCAGCCTGCTGGAACCCATTGCCTTGTGGCTGATGGAACAACACGCGCGGGAGATCGAATTGGACACCCTGCGCCGCCAATTGGGGCAGCCCTTCCAGATCATGCTCAAGGACGAACGGCAGGCCAACAAGGCCGTGGCTGGTTTCATCGCGCTCATCGACGCGCGCAGCGGCCTGCTGACGGAGCGCGGGCAGGGCATCTACGCCTTCAGCCACCTGACGTTCCAGGAGCACCTGGCAGCGCGGGCCGTGGCCGACCGGGCCGACAACGTCGCCTACACGCTGGCGCGTCTGGACGATTCCTGGTGGCGCGAGGTGGTGTTGCTGGAAGCCGGCTACCTGAGCACGCAGGGCAAGCGCCGCGCCACGGAACTGATCCGCGCAATTATGGAGCATAAAAAAGAACCCGAACCCTACCACAACCTGGTGCTGGCGGCGGAAGCCGTGCGCGACGTGGGCCAGGCGCGCACCGAAGGCGACCTGGCGGGCGAGATTCAGGAACGCTTGCGGAAGGCGTTCGAGACGCCGTTGCGGAAAGGGGCTGACCTGAAAACGTTGGTGCAACGGCGCGCGGCGGCGGCGGAAGCGTTGGGCAAAATCGAAAGCGGCGGTTATGGCGCGCAACCGGCCTTCTGGACGCTGCCTTACGGCGAGCCGGTGTGGGTGGAGATCCCGGCCGGCGAGTTCTGGATGGGTAGCGAAAAGGGTGATAGCGATGAAAAGCCGGTCCACAAAATGTATCTTGACCGGTACTGGATTGCCAAAGTCCCGATTACCAACGCGCAGTATCGCTTGTTTGTGGAAGCGACCGGGCACGCCGCGCCGCGCCATTGGGAAAACGGCAACATCCCGCGTGGATTGGAAAGCCATCCGGTGGTGAATGTGACGTAGCGCGACGCGATGGCTTATTGTCAATGGCTGACCGAAAAGATGCAAGAGGCCGGCGGCAAGATACGGGTGTGGCGTAAGCAGGGTGTCGAAGAAGTGGCGCTCTCGCTTGCATCATGCATCGTGCATCTTCCCAGTGAGGCGGAGTGGGAGAAGGCCGCGCGGGGCGCGATGGATAAACGTGAGTATCCGTGGGGCAACGATTGGAAGGTGGGGTATTGCAACTCGGAAGAGTTGGGGGTGGATGACACGACGCCGGTAGGCATCTTCCCGGAGGGCGCGTCGCCGTATGGATGCTTGGATATGGTGGGCAATGTGTGGGAGTGGACGCGGAGTCATTGGGGTAATAGGTATCCGTATGTTGCTGATGATGGGCGAGAAAATCTGGAAGCGGATGATGATATCTGGCGGGTGATGCGTGGAGGGTCTTTCTGGAACAATCGATCCGCCGTCCGCTGCGCCTCTTGCAACAGGAACTACCCGGTCGACAGGAGCCACATTGGGGGTTTTCGGGTGGTGGTCTCCCTATGCGCGTAGCGCCCTCTTTGCTCTTTGGTCCTTTGGCCTTTGTATCTTTGGGATAACGTGGAAGAGCGTGAATGTTTGCCCAACGTCAGGCCGTGGCAAGCCGAAGGTCCCATCCGCGCGAAGCGCGGCGAATTTTTTTTTGGATTTTTGCGGATTGTAGGGCGATTTGGCAAATCGTCTGATGTCCCAGGGCTGAAGCCCAGGGCTAACAGCACGAAGCCCCTGCGGGGCTGCCCCTGCGGGGCTGGAGTCCCAGGGCTGAAGCCCAGGGCTAACAAGCACGAAGCACGAAGAAGCCCCTGCGGGGCTGCCCCTGCGGGGCTGGAGATGTCCCAGGGCTGAAGCCCAGGGCTCACAGCACGAAGCCCCTGCGGGGCTGGAGCGGTAGCCCCGCAGGGGCTTGGTGTATTTAGCCCGTTGCTTTAGCTGCGGGCCTTCGGCAGCGCAATCGTGAACGCGCTGCCCTGGCCGAGGTCGCTTTCCACGGTCAGACTCCCTTGTTGGCTCTCGGTGAGCGCGCGGGCAATGGACAACCCCAGACCGAAGCCCGGCGTCGAACGCGCTGTGTCGCCGCGCTGGAAGCGGTCGAAGAGGCGCTGCTGCATCGTGGGGGGGATCCCCGGCCCGCTATCCCGCACTTGCACAATGATTTGGCCGTCTTGTTCGCGGTGGGATACGTGAATCGGCCCGTGGGTGTGTTTGATGGCGTTATCGAGCAGGATCAGCAGCACTTGCTTGAGCGCGTCCTCGTTGGCTTGCGCGATCAGAGCGTCGTCGCCGGCGCAAATGATGTCGCGCTCGGGGGCCAGCAGGCGCGCTTGACGGCACACGTCGTCCAC
>DAOUAY010000356.1:0-9970 GCA_034432995.1 Anaerolineae bacterium
ACCAGGTCAAGGACACTGTCCGCCACCAGACCATAAAAATCATCTCGCTTTACATCCATGATTTGGCTTCCTCCAAAACGAAGGCTTCTTCCGCCGGGACCTCAAGGCTTTCCAACTCGCTCAAACGCGCCTCCAGAGCCGTGATGCGCTGCGTCAGACGATCGATCGTGTCGATCACCATATCGGGGAGCTGCTCGTGATGTAAATCGGGCTTGAGGCGGCACACGACACCGTTGATTTTGACCACACGTCCCGGCACGCCCACCACCGTCGCACAAGGGGGAACGGGTTTCACCACCACCGAGCCGGAGCCGATCTGCGCGTTCTGCCCCACTTCGATGGGGCCAAGCACGATCGCGTCGGTGCCGAGGACCACACCGTTGCCGATCGTGGGATGGCGCTTCACCTTCTCCAGCGAGACGCCGCCCAGCACCACTCCTTTATAGATCAAGACATCGTCACCCACCTCCGCCGTCTCGCCAATCACCACACCCATCCCGTGATCGATGAACACACGGCGACCGATGGTGGCGCCGGGATGGATTTCTACGCCGGTCAGCCAGCGGGTGATGTGCGAGAGCAAACGCGCCAAAAAGCGAAACTGGCGCACCCACAAGGCGTGCGCCATACGATGCAGCCAGACTGCGTGCAGGCCGGGATAACACGTCAATACCTCAATCACGCTGCGCGCTGCCGGATCCTTGGTGAAGACAGTCTGGATGTCTTCGCGGACACGTCCAATGAGGCCAGGACGAGGTGCAGGACGCTCGTTTTCCGGCAGACAGACGCACGTGTCACAGCACTCCCCGCACGCAGGACGAGTCTCCCCGACTATAGTACGCTGTGATAATGGGACCGCCATAGTTGCCTCCTGCAAAAATAATCCGATTTCAACGCTTAAGGCGGATCACACTCCGCCATCCCCGCAACGCCGGATTGTGAACCGGCGCAAGCATTTTCGTGATCGTTGATGTAGTATAACCGAAATTTCGGTGTATGCGAATGAAACGACTATTGCAAAGCCTGATTTTTGCGGTAGAATGACATCAGAGGCCTGAATAGACCAATCCAAATTCTACCATTACGTATAAGGAGAAATTGTATGACAGCGAAAGCAATTTGTCCATCTTGCGGCGAGTGGGTCAAACTCCCCGATCATCCCAAGATTGGTCAAAAGATCACCTGCCTGCAATGCGAGGCCGACCTGGAAGTCATCGAGGTTAACCCCGTTGAGCTTGATTGGGCTTTTATGGAAGATGAACTTGACGACGAAGACTGGGATGACGACGAGGACTGGGATGAAGAGGAGGATTGGGACGACGAAGACGACGAAGATGAAGATTTGGACGAGCAATAGTCCTGCAAACGCGCCGATCGATGTTCCCCGCTCATAGCCGGCCTGCCCCGTTCATACCGAACGGGGCAGTTTGTTTGGTAAAACCAATTCTTACCCTTACTTGCCGTTTGTTGGCATTTGAGTATTATTAGAGTTGGAATCAGTGTAGAAAAACACCATGCACCAGCTCGCTGAGTAAAAGGATCGCACTATGGGCTTCGATTTCTGGCGCACGCTAGGGGGATTTGCGTTGGAGTTCCCCTTGGAGTTGCTGAATATTGCTTTATCCATCGTTTATGTCGGCCTGTTTCTCTGGGCGCTGTGGCTGCGCTCTTCGGATTTCAAAAAGATGGATGGAAAAGCATGGTTATTCTTTGGACTCTGTCTGATCCTGCTCTTCCCCACACGCTCATTGTTGGTGCTTTACCGTCATCAATTCGGGGCGCTGCCGGCTTCGCCAATCAGCGTGCTACCCGCCACACCAACGCTATCCCTGGTAGGGCTTTTTGTGGTAGCTCTGGTGGCGATCAAGTTGGGACCCGGGCCAGGTCTGGTCGCGAACCTGGTGGCGGCCATCACATGGGCCTGGTTTGGGCCATTGACCTTCACCGATGTGATGGCGATTGCCACTTGGGGATTGGCCGCCGGATATGTGCTCCATCAAACCTACAAAGGCGAACTGTACGATATGTTGCGGCGGCCGCTGATCGCGCTACCGACCGCCACGCTTTTACCGTTGGGATTTCTATCGCTTAGCCGGCTGATTACCAACCTTCCTCCGGGTGGGCTGTTAGCGATTGATTACGTGATCGCAGTCTGGAACAACGAATGGCCGCTGTGGCTGGGTAGCGCGGTGTCACTCGGCATTCTTTTCCAATTGCTCTTCCGCAATCCGAAGTGGCGCGCGTTCCAACGTGCCGACACCGTGTCGTTGTACAGTAAATCCATCCGCGCCAGGCTCATCATTATCATCATCCCGCTGGTGCTGCTCAGCGTCATTTTGTCGATGGTTGCCGTCACCTCGCGCGCGATCAATCTGGCCCGCGAGCAATCGCTGGATGAGATGCGCCGCAGCGCCGAGAACGCCGTCAACAGCCTGACCTATTTCCACTACTCCGGCCAAAACTTGATCGCCACTTTCGCCGAAGATCAAGCCCTGCTCAGCCCAGACCCCCAGGAACGTATGGAAGCATTGGCGACGGCGCGACAGGTCGTTCCTTTCTTCCAGGAGCTAATCCTCGTCGATCGAAATTCAAAGATTACCGAGGCTGTTCCTGACGAAGCCCGCACCCTGGGACTATCAGCAGAGGAGGAGCTGGCGCTGAGCCGTTCCAGCTCCCTCGTCCCCTTCTCATCGGTCACGCGCATGTCGAAATTGCCTTCCGGCCAGTACGGGATCACGCTCGTGAGACAGATTTTCAAGAACGGCGACAGCATCGATCAACCCCCTGAAGGTTATCTTTTAGGACGGGTACAGTTGGATATGAACCCGGAGATGCGCCGGGCATTGGAGGCGCTGCAGGCCGCGGGTGGATCGGGCGCGGGCTTCATCCTGGACGAGGGGGGCTTCATCATCGCCCATCCCAACCCTGAATATGTGATGCGGCCCTGGACCCCAAACAAGGATGCTTTGCAATACACCGCCAGCATCGAGCGTGGCATCGCCTACGAAGATGTAAGCGCCGATGGCTATCGCGTCCTGATCTACACGCTCAACGTGGAAGGGACACCTTATCGGGTCGTACTGCAACTGCCCTTCAGTACCGTCCTTGAAACGGCGGCCAAAATTTCCAGCCCGCTGCTGTTTGTGCAGATTGTTATGGGCGCCTTATTGCTCATCGCCATCCCCTTCTTCGCCACACGCATCATCCACCCCCTCAACACGCTGGCCGAAGCTGCCGATCACATCGCCGGCGGTAACCTGACCGTGCCGGTGGCTATTTCTGGTGAGGACGAGATCTCGCAACTGGGTAACGCCTTCGAACAGATGCGCGTCCGGCTGCAAGCCCGCCTGAATGACCTCTCGCTCTTGCTCAACATCGCGCAGAGCGTCTCCGCTACGCTCGATCTGGAACGGGGGGTGCACCCGATCCTGCAAGGCGCGCTGGAGGAAACGGGGGCGAGCATCGCGCGCTTCGTCATGCTTGGCGGGAGCGAGCGCCCGCAACGCGCCTTTGTCGCCGGAGGAGACCCCGCTACAAACCAGAGCAATGCCTATACGGAGCTGGATCGCGCATTTGCCGCCGTCCTCACACGCCGGCGTGACCCACTGGTGATCCAAGACCTGGCGCAACTCAAAGGCACAGCCGCGACCGACAATCTGCAAAGCGTGGCAATCTTCCCCGTGCGCCCGCAAAACAGCACGGTGGCCGTGTTGTGGGTAGGCGATGAGAAGAAAGACGCTTTCGATGAAGCGCGCGTCAACTTCCTCTCCACGCTGGCGAGCCAGGCCGCCGTGCTGGTCGAAAATGCGCGGTTGTTCCAGGCCGCCGAAGGCGGGCGACGACGATTGGCCGCCATCCTTGCCAGCACCACCGACGCCATTCTCGTCACCGATGCGGAAGGGCGGTTGCTACTGACCAATCCGGCGGCGCAAAACTTGCTGGCCCTGGATGAGTCGGCTTTGGGACGTCCACTGGGCGGTCTGGCGCTGCCCGAAGCCCTGGCCCAGGCGCTGACCCCGCCGCGGGACGAGCAGCTTCTGCCAACCGTCGAAGTCCCCATCGATGAGCGCCGCATCTACTATGCCAGCATTGCCCCCATCACGGGGACCGAAGGGACGACGTTGGGCATGGTCGCGGTGATGCGCGACGTTACACACTTCAAGGAACTCGATGAAATGAAGTCCGAGTTCGTGGCGACGGTGTCCCACGACCTGCGCGCGCCGCTGACGTTCATCCGCGGGTACGCCACGATGTTGGTGATGGCCGGCGACTTGAACGAGAAACAGCACGATTATTTGGAGCGCATTCTGGAAGGTATCGATCAGATGAGCGCCCTCATCGGCGACCTGCTCAACCTGCGGCGCATCGAAGCCGGTGTGGGCATTCGCCAGGAGCCGTGCCGGCTGGGCCTCATCCTGGTAGAGGCGGTCGATGCGATGCGCGCGCGGGCCACGTCGAAGGGCGTTACGTTGCGCCTGGAACCGACTGAAGGCGCGCCCACAGTCACCGGCGACCGCACACTCTTGCGGCAAGCCGTGAGCAATCTGGTGGACAACGCCATCAAATACACGCCCGCTCCTGGTCAGGTGAGCGTGGGATTGAGCGCCACAGCGCACGAAGCTGTGATCCACATCTCCGACACGGGCATCGGCATCGCGCCGGAAGATCAGGTGCGGCTGTTCGAGAAATTCTATCGCATCAAGCGCCGCGAGACCGGCAACATCCAGGGTACCGGATTGGGTCTGGCTCTGGTCAAGTCGATCATCGAAAGGCATGGCGGACGCGTCTGGGCTGAAAGCGTCCCCAACCAGGGCAGCACATTCTATATCGCCCTCCCCTTGCCAGAAGAAGCATCAATGTCCAATACACCCACGATTCAGAGCTGACGAGGAGATAGATGAAGATCAAAATCTGGGGTGCGCGCGGCTCAATTCCTGCTCCACTTAGCTCCGCATATATCGAAGAAAAGATATACCAGGCCATTCTGGGTATGCCACAGATGAATACGCAGGACCCGGAGGCAGTGCGAGCCTACGTGAACAAGCTTCCGCCAATGGTGCGTGGAACGGCAGGGGGAAACACGGCCTGCGTCGAAGTCCAGGGGGACGGGCAACTGATTGTGCTGGATGCCGGTTCCGGCCTCTATCCCCTGGGTCTTGAAATGATGAAGGGCGCATTTGGACAAGGCCAGGGCACGATGCACCTCTTCATCAGCCACACGCATTGGGATCACATCCAGGGGTTCCCGATGTTTGCGCCGGCGTTTGTCCCCGGCAACCATATCTACATCTATGGCGCGCACGATTTGAAGGCCGCTTTCGAGATCCAACAACGCCCGCTGACGTGGCCGGTCACGCTGGAGTATATGTTGGCGGATATCGAGTTTGTCCGGGTCACACCAGGCGAGCCGTTCTTCATCGACAAGGTGCGCGTCGAGACGCTCAAAAACGTGCATCCCGGCGACGCCTACAGCTACCGCTTCGAAGATCAGCACAGCATTTTCGTCTACGCCAGCGACGCCGAATACAAAAAGCTGGAAGATGACGTCGTCAACCCCCATGTGACATTCTTCCGCAATGCCGATGCCCTCGTCTTCGACGCCATGTACACCCTGCAAGACGCATGGATCAAAGAAGATTTTGGGCACAGTTCGGCGATGATCGGCGTGGACCTGGCGCAGGCCGCCGGCGTCAAACGGTTGATTCTCTTTCACCATGATCCCTCATACACCGACGCCCAAATCGAACAAATCTATGCAACCGCCGTAGCCTATCAGAAGCAACGCGCGTTCACTCTCGATACTGTGGTCGCCTACGAGGGCATGACCTTCGATCTGACGCCGCCCGGAGCCATGGACTTGCAGTTTACACCCAACGGCGAAACCGCGATCGTCACGCCTACCAGCATCTTCGACGAATTCGGCATCGATGCACTGGCCCGGCAACTGACCGAAATGTCCGATCCGCGCTCACCGAGCAGCTCGATCATCGATCTGTCGCAAGTCGAAACCTTCACCACGGCCAGTCTCAAATCGCTGGTCGCCTTCCGCCAGCAGTGGCAGGGGAAGCCGATCATCCTCGCCAACCCGCCGCAAAACGTCAAACACATCATCGAACTGGGTGGCTGCGCCGATTTCTTCACCGTCTACCCCTCGGTGGAGGCGGCGCTCAGCGCCGTACAGGCACGCGAGGCACTGAATCTGCCGGGGCAGATGATCAAGAATCGCTATCGCATCGAGAGCAAAATCGGCGAGAGTGTGTTGGGAACCGTGCTCAAAGCCACCGATATCGAAGAGAACCGCACGGTGGTGCTGAAAATCCTATCACCGACCTTTAGCGCCGCGACGATCGACCGCTTCATGCAGCAGACGCAACAGATCGTCGCTCTGGATCATCCCAACATCGTCGAAGTATTTGCGTGGGATCGCGAGGAGAACTACGTTTTGAGCGTCGAAGCCTACGTTCCCCACCCCACGCTGCAGGATTTTCTGAACGAACGCGGGGCCAGCCCGGACAGAGCGACAACCCCCTCTGGACTCAGCAACAGCCCGGCATACTTCCTCGAAATCGCCCTGGATATCATCAGCGCGTTGGAATATGCCCACAATCACGGCGTAGTTCTGGGCGACCTCAAGCCGCCAAACATCTTCCTCACCCCGGAGGGCGCGCGTTTGACCGGCATCGGTCTGGGACGTCTCGAGGAAGGCCGCAATCTGCTCGACACACCCAGACTCTTCCTCACTGCCGATTACCTGGCGCCGGAGCAAATCCTCGGTGAAGCCCTGGACGCGCGTACTGATCTGTATGCGTTTGGCGTCATCATGTACCAGCTTTTTACCGGACACTTACCCTTCGAGGAATCAGGACATGGCGGGGCGACGGCGCCGGGCGAGACGACCGAACAGGCAGTATTACGCAGTCACCTACGCCATTCCCCGCGCCCTCCACGTGATTTTACCGGGCCTGACGGCAAACCACAGATTTCGGCTTCGCTGGAACACCTGATTCTCAAATTGCTGGATCAGAATCCCAACAATCGTTACGCCAGCGCCCAGCAGGTGCGCCGCATCCTCAGCAACTTGCTCAGCGATATGGAATCCGCAGCCCGTCCACGCACACAACTGCTGGTAGGACGCGAGAAGCAAGTTCAAACGCTGCGCGCATGTTGGGAGGAAGCCATCGCCGGACACGGTCAACTGGCCTTCATCACCGGAGAGCCGGGCATTGGCAAGACACGCCTGGCACAACAAGTCGCGGCGCAGAGCCACCCGCCGGTGTTGCTGGTCGGTCATTGTGAGGATAGCGAAGGACAACCGGCCTACCGCCTGTTCACCGAGGTGTTGCGCGAGTATCTCAACACCGTCCCGCCGGAATTCTTCGACACCGAAGCCCGCCAGCAACTCGCCAACTTCGCGCCGTTGATCCCCGAAATCCACCAGATGTTGCCCGAACTGCGTGTCGCGCCGCCGCTCGATCCCCACCAGGAACAACTGCGCCTGATGACCAGCCTCACCCAATTCATCCGCCGCGCCACGCAGGAACGTCCCTGGTTCCTCATTTTGGAAGACCTGCACTGGGCCGATACCAACAGTCTGGAACTGCTGCTTTATCTGGGACGGCATATCCCCACCATGCCGATCTTCGTCCTCGGAACATACAGTGACACCGAAGTAGAACGGGGGCATCCACTACTGGAGACGTTGCGCGGACTGCGCAGCCATCCCACGTATCGCCACGTCGCCCTAGAGCGATTGACTCAAGACGAAGTCGAATTGGCACTCACCTACCTGTGGGGGCGGATCGTTCCCGAAGCGCTTGTTGCAAAAATTTACGCCCAAACTGCCGGTAATCCCTTCTACGTGGAGGAAGTCGCCAAAGTTTTGGAAGACGACGGCTTGATCCCGCCAACTGGCGCCAGTGTAGACCCCACATGGTACGAACAGGCTCTCAAAGAAGTGCGACTCCCGCAGAGCGCGCGCGAAACCGTCTGGCGACGCATCGAACGATTGAGTGTCGAGACGCGCGGCGTCCTGCGACAGGCGGCAGTGCTGGGCCAGACCTTCCGCTATGAAGACTTACAGAAAATGAGCGATTTGTCTGAATGGCAACTCCTCGAGTGTCTCGATGAAGCCTTCGAGCGGCAGCTCATCGAGGAGATTCCCGCCAGTACGCAGGCCCGCGGACTGCGCTTGCGTTTCCGCCAGGCAGAGATCCAGGATGTAATCTACGCCGATCTGGGGCCGTTGCGGCGGCGACTCCTGCATCGCAAGGCCGGTGAGGCGCTGGAACATCACGCCGCCGGGAAAGCCGATAGCGCCGGATTCGTAGGCGCTTTCGCCGAGGAGCTGGCCTATCATTTTGGGGAGGCCAACGAAATCGATAGAACCGTCACCTATAGCCTGCAGGCGGCGCGGCAAGCCCACCTCGCCTATGCGAATGCGACCGCGCTACAATGGTACGCGCGCGTGTTGGATATCCTGCATAAGGCCGAGCCGGAGACTGTCGCCCGCCATCATGAATCGCTGCTGCTGGCGCACCAATCCTCAGGCATCGTCCTGACGCTGACCGGGCAGTATGACGAGGCCCTGGCGCACTATGCTGTAGCGCAGGCTCTACTCGAAACCCAACCCCCGTCGGATGTACAGCGCCGGCAAGTCGCCGAGCTGTGCTACGAAATCGCCGCCGTCTACGAACTGCGCGACGATTACGACACCGTTTTCGCCTGGCTACAGCGCGGTCTGGAGACCGTCGCTGAATTGGCGCCGTCTGTGGAAGCGGCGCGCATCTACCTCTTGGGCGCCAGAGTCCATTCACGGCAGGGCGACAACACCCAGGCACTCGCGTGGTGTCAAAAGAGCCTGCACATCGCTACGCGCATCGCCACCCCTGAAGGGAAACGCGCCCATGGCGCGGCGCTTTACACCCAGGCGGGCATCGATATGCGCCTGGGCAACCTCGACAACGCTATTCAGTTCTGCCAGGAGAGCATCCGCGCCTACCAGGATGTGGGCGACCTTGCCGGCGAATCCAACGCGCACATCAATCTGGCTAGCGCCTACGTCCTGCGGGGCGATTGGGAGCAGGCCAGCGCCGCCTACCAACATGGCGGGGCCATCAAACGCGAAATCGGCGACATTTACGGGCAGGCGATCAGCAGTAACAACCTCGCCAATCTCCACCTCAAACGGGGGGAATGGGAGGAAGCGCGTGACATGTATACGCAGTCCCTCACCATCTGGCAAAACATCCACGCCCCACGCGGCGAGGCCGTGGCGCTCATCAACCTGGCGCAAGTCTACATCCACCAGGAGAACTGGCCCCAAGCGCAGCAATACCTGGAACAGAGCCGCACCCTGCTCGATGACATTGGCTCCAAAGAATTCCTCCCGGAGCTGGAGCGACTCTGGGGCGAATTTTACTTGAAGACCGGCGATTCAGTGCAAGCCATGGAACACGTCCAGGAGGCCATCACGCTGGCGCGGATCTACAGCGACCCGCTGGAGGAAGCCATCGCGCATCGCCTGTTAGGCCAGATTCATCTGGCGGATGCTGCACTACAACTGGCTGAAGAGGCGCTCAACGCCAGTCTGGAGATGCTTTGCCGCCTGAATAACGAGCATGAAATTGCCAAAACAAAACTCGCGTTAGCCCGTCTAGGCTTGACGGCAAAGACGATGTCCCGCAACAAGATGCGGACTCACCTACAGGAAGCCATAAAAACGTTCGAGAAACTGGGCGCACGTGTCGACCTTGCCCAAGCCGTGGCATTGAAACAAAAAGAAGAATAACCCCCATACCTGTACCCAAGTACAAGAAAAAATCTGTCCGTATGCCGGATGACAAACCCGCGCACTCTTGCTACCATGAGAGCATCATCAAAACTCAAGAGTGCGCGTTCAAACCGCGCGCTATGGCTGCAAAACAAGGAGTATCGATATGCGAAATAGCCTGCGCCGAGATTTACGCGCCCC
>DAOUAY010000357.1:0-3523 GCA_034432995.1 Anaerolineae bacterium
ATCCATTCCGGCGGCGGTTTGAACTCTTCCCGTCTACGGATTTCGGTAATGGCTGCCGCTTCATGGTTTGCCCACTGGCCCACCAGCCGCTGTAAAAACGCGCTCTTGCCACAGCCGGCCGCGCCGCTCAGGATGAGCAAGGTTTTGTCAGAAGTCAGAAATTCCTCGACCACATCTTGCAACGGACGTCCATTGGCGGCGAACAATTCCTGATAGGCTGCAATGCGTTGGGCTTGGGGCAGGTTGGCGGTCGGGTCATTCCAGAGACCTTCAAAATAGGCTTGCCAAAGCGATGGCAGCACGTATGGTACTTCAGCATAGGCGTAACAATAGCGAGCATCATCTGGCGATATTTCTTCACGCTTCACTTCAGTCTTGCTTTCGCCAATGCGAATCCAGCACTGACCGACAGATAGCTCGCGCCTCAAGTCCTTAGCCACTGTGAATGGTCGCGCCAGCGTCAGGGGTCGAAACAGGATGTACGCCACCAAATAGATTTCCTTGCCATCTTGGGTTTCGTAATACCCCTGCTCTAATTCCCAACCGGCAAACGGGGGAGTAATGTACTGCTGCACAAGATGTCCTATTTGCTGCTGTATTCTGTTCCAGGTATACTCTGGGCCACCAGCCTTTTGCTCATAAATCCGCAAATCTGGTGTGATGTCCCGCAAGTTCCCGTCTTTATCTATTCCGAAGAACAGATAAGCCGGTTTGCCAAACAGTCGCGCCGTATTCGCCATCGCGATTGCATCGCGGATAAACTCGGCTTTCACGTCGTCCCGGTAGAGATTTGGAAATGGCCCTTTGCAATCCCGCAAAGGCGTTTCCTCATACTCCCTCGGGTCGTCAAAGAGTTCGGGACGAAAATCCAGGCTGGCGGTGTAGACCATCACTCCTCCTGGGAGGATTCCCGCCCCAACAACTCGGCCCAGCGCGCCGCCAGGCCGATCCACTCGATGGCGCGGAAGCGGTCGGTGCGCAGGCGTTCGCGCAGGCTTTCCAGGTTGGTGCGTGTCTCACTACCCTCTTTATACCGCCCCGCCATCCGCTTGAGATAATAGGCCCCCCGCCACATCCACGGCCCATACAACACCTGCTCCTGCCCGGCGCGGTTGATGTCGTCGCCGCGGTCGCGCCGCTGCCGGTCGGCCTCGTCGTGCTGCGCTTGCAAGCGGATGAGCAGGCGCAGCAGCGCCTTGGGGCCGCCCTCCTCCTTCACTAGGCCCAGCAGATGATGCGCCATCCCGTGAACGGTTTCCAGGTTCGACGCGGCGCACTCTTCCAGGCCGAAGCGCGCCCAGGCCGTGGTCTGTCCCAGAAAGTTGAGCGCGTCCTTGCCGTCGCGTTGCTTGGCCTGGCCTTCTGCCGCTCCTGCGTCCCGCGCGGCCTGCGCCAGCGGATATTTGCCGCCTACCAGCACGATCCCTGCGCTGGTGTGGATATGGGGGTGTTGGGCCGCGAACGGCGTCAGGTCGGCGCGGATGCGGCGGGCCAGTTCCACCACCCGGTCCCACGCGCCCACGAAGAACAGGTCGTCGCCGCCGGAGTAGATCGAGTAGAGCGTGTCCCGGTATTTCGCATCCGGGTCCGCGTTCATCTCTCCGGCAATACATCCGACCCAGCCCTCGAAATAGAGGCTGATGGCGAAACTCAGCGCCGCGACGCGCGAGAGCGTGGCGCGCTCGCCCAGGCCGGAAGCAAAGATGTCGCCCAGGTTGTCCACGTCCATCCGCAACACACCGAGACGTTCGATGCCCTTCGACTCTTTCTCCAACACCGAGAAAGGCTTGACGCTGCCGGCCACCGGCAAGTCATCCACCTTGTCGCGGAATTCATCAATCTCGGCTTGCGTGATGACCGGGGTCACATTGACGAGAAAGCGGCGACCGATGGCAGTTTGCGCGTCGGGGCGCAGGTTTTTAAGCAATGCATCCTCAAGCGCCAGGACAAGGCGACGCTTCACATCCTTGGGAATCCCCTGCAGGCCCTCCACAACGCCGGCGCGCATGCCAAAGGCGGCCAGGGATTCTTTCCAACCGCCCGGAGTCTGCGCCAACGGATCGCGGGGCGGCTGGGGGATATCTACTTCGGCCAGCCATAGATAGGCGGCGTGGCGGAGGTCAGCGCCCAGATCCTCGTAAGAAATGCAGGGCGGGCATCTACGTACTCCGACTTCACCTGCCCGCTTTTTAACTTCCTCAGTGCCGGGATGCTCTTGACCACAAACCTGGCATTGCTTATCCTGGTTACCCCCGTGATCCTGCGGCGCAAAGATCTTTTCCAATAAGGTGGGATCCAATTCGGAGAAACGACGCTGCTTGACGCCCCGCAACGCCTGCGCCAGTTCCTCCCATTTGCCGGAGATGCGCCCATCGTAGAAATCGGCGGCTGCCAATGGAACCCCTGTCAGCGCCAGGTACAGATCACCGCGATGATGGGCCAGCAGAATTTGGCTAATCTCGCGCTGAATCTCGCGCAATTTTTTGCCATCATCTGCGCGGGCCAGCAGGTAGAACGCGCCACCGCCCTGATAGATCAGATTGGTGATCGGCAACTCCAACCGCCGCAACACGTATCTGGCTACCGCCTCGGTCAGCAACTGCAGGTAGAAAGAACGACCGCGCAGGGCACTCGTCGCGCCCCGGTTGGTGATGGTGTAGATGAAATCCTGCACGCCCGAAATGTCACCGCCGACGAGTATCGCCGTTTGCGTCTGCCCCAGAATCGGCGGCGGGGGTATCGTCTTGGGGTCACGTCTCTGTTGTTCGGCTTGCTTGCGTGCTCTGTACCATTCGTCCAACGCATCCAGCAAACCGTCTAGAGCAGGTTCATCCACCGCGCTCAAGATAGCCGCCAGCGCCGCCGTCATCCGGCTGTGGTCATAGAGGCTCACGTCCGGCAAAGAGCGATAGTAGGCCGAGGGCACGCACCAGGTGTACCTTTGGAGTAGCAAGAGCAGACTCTCCAGGTAAACGGACAGGTCGCCGCCGTTGGCATGGGCATCGTGGAGGGCCTGGGCATCCTGCTTAAAGCCCTTCCATAGTTCCTCATACGAACCGTCCGGCTGTTCTTTAGGGAACAGCACATCCTGTCGTAATGCCAGCGCTTTGAGCGGCCAATAGAGGGACACCGGCGCTTGTTTGCCGTCTGCCTCGACCCGGCAAAAGATGGAAAGCAATTGACTGGGCTGCTCCTGTGTTTCGTCGGCGCGTTCTCCGGCCGAGAGTCGGTCGGCCAGCGCCACTACTTTGGTCTCATAACCCTGCAATGGCTTATCGTGGTGTCCCATCACGGGATACAAATGCCCACGCCATTGCTCGGGAACAATCCGGACGACAACTTCGCTCCCAACTTCCGAATGAGGACGATAACGATCCTTTTCGTTCGCCCGCTGGGCAAACTTGCCCACATCGTGCAACAATCCCGCCAGTGCCGCCAGCCATATCCGGTTCTCGTTCATCTCTCGTTCCTCCAAGGCCCACCTCCTTGACGATGAGTATACTCCAATTTTCCGTTCGGCTCA
>DAOUAY010000358.1:0-2127 GCA_034432995.1 Anaerolineae bacterium
CAGCGCGGAGATGAACGACTTGTTTTGAACTTTGATAGGACGCAGATCAACGCGGATGCGCGCTGATTTTTTCTGAGGAATCTGCGTATATCTGCGAAAATCAGCGTCCACATACAAATACACATTCTGTTGGAGGTTAGTCTATGTCATCCGTAAAAGTTACGATTATTGGCGCGGGCAGCGTCGTCTTCTCTCTCGGGCTGGTGAAAGACCTGTGCCTCACCGAGGGATTGAAAGGCAGCATGGTCCATTTCATGGACATCAACGAGGAGCGGTTGGATGTCGTCTACCGGTTGGCGCAGCGTTACGCCGAAGACCTGGGTGCGGATCTCAAATTCGCGCGCACGCTGGATCGGGCAGAGTCGCTGCAAGATGCGGACTTCGTCATCAACACAGCGACAGTCACGCACAACGAGTATTTTGCGAAGCGGCGCCGTGAACTGGCGGCGCAGTACGGTTATTTCTACGGTCATACCGGGATGCCGGAGTATCACAATCTGCAATTGATGCTCGACGTGGCGCAGGATGTGGAGGACATCGCCCCGGAAGCGTGGATTTTGCAGGCCGGCAATCCCGTCTTCGACGGCACGACGCTGATGGGCCGTGAGACCGACGTCAAGGTATGCGGGCTCTGTCACGGGCACTACGGCTATCGCGGGGTCGCGCGCACGATTGGCCTCGATCCCGACAAGGTGACGTGGCAAGCGCCCGGCCTCAATCACAATATCTGGCTGACACATTTCTATTATGAAGGCCAGGACGCCTATCCCATTCTGGATAAATGGATCGCCGACAACATCGAGCAGTACTGGGCAGATCACAAGGAAACGGGCGTCTCGGCGCAGTGGTCGCCGGCGGCGATTCACCAGTACAAGCTGTATGGTCTGTTCCCCATTGGCGACACGCCGCGCACCGGCGGCTGGTGGTATCACACCGATCTGGAGACGCGCGCGCGGTGGTACGGCGCGGGCGGCGGCGGCGACACCCCGGAGGGCCGCGAGCGCATCCTGCGCGAGAAAGAGGAGCAGTACGCGAAGATGAAGACGGCCGCTTACGACCCGCAAGTGCGCCCGATCACGATGTTCGGCAGCGCGAAGACGAGCGAGCAGCACATCCCAATCATCGATGCGCTGGTGAACGACAACGAATACCGCGCTCAGGTCAACGTGCTGAACAACGGCGCGCTGCCCGGCCTGCCCGACGACGTGGCGGTGGAAGTCCCCGCCGTCGTCAATCGCACGGGTATCCAGCCGCTGCGCGTGGAACCGCTGCCCAACAAGGTGATGCTGGAGTGCATCTATCCCGATTGGCTGGAGATGGAACGCGCGCTCGAAGCCCTGCTCAGCGGCGATAAGTCGATGCTGCTGTTCGGCGTCCTGCAAAGTCACCAGACGCGTTCCTACGACCAGGCTGTGGACGTGTTCAACGCTTTGTTCGACATCGAACCCAACGAGCCGATGGCTTACATCGAGGACATTCACGACCACTATCAGTGGCCGGAGAACTGGGACTTGTAAGTAGACGGTAGCCGGTAGCCGGTAGACGGGAGATGATGGCGCAGGGCAATGGCCCTTGTCTCCCATCTTTTTGGTCGTATAACATGGTATGTACTGGGTTGAGAGGCATAAAGCAAAGCTCGTGCGCAAGAAGTGTGGACCTTTTTGGCCGGCAGGTGAGAGGGAGGCGTAGTGACATGAAAGAGATTATTTTTCTGGTTGAAGAAGATCCAGAAGGCGGCTATACGGCGCAGGCGCTTGGTTACTCCATTTACACCGAGGCTGACACGTGGGAGGAGTTGAAAATAGCGGCTCATGATGCTGTGCTATGTCATTTTGAAGACGAGGTGCGCCCATCTTTGTTGCGTTTACACGCGATACGTCAAGAGGTGGTGCTCGTATGAGATTGCCGCGTGACCTGGATGGCGAGCAATTAGCGCGTCTTTTGCGGCGTTATGGTTATGTCATCACGCGACAAACGGGAAGCCATATACGCCTGACGACCGACCAGGAAGGTGAGCATCATATCACTATTCCGCGTCATTCGCCGCTTCGTGTAGGGACGCTCAACGCTATTCTCAGAGATATCGCGCAGCATTTGGGTGTGGAGCGTGATATTCTACTGGCGTCG
>DAOUAY010000359.1:0-5838 GCA_034432995.1 Anaerolineae bacterium
GACGGCGTGACCGGCTGGCCGCCCGGCGAATTCCTGTTCCCGGTGGGGATCGCTGTCACCGGCGACGGGCGACACCTCTTTATTGGCGATGGATTCGGCGAGTTCGTGTTCCTGACTGCCTATCGCTATCCGTAATGTGTTGTCAACGGATTGAACGGATAACTATCCGACTAACGACTATTCGACTAACGACCATTCGACTACCTGACTAGGGGTGGACCATGAAACAACAAGGCTATCTCTCATATCTGCTGCGGCTCTGGGAAACGAGCGATGGAGAAACGGAAGTCTGGCGCGCCTCCGTGGAGCGTCCGGGCACGGGCGAGCGCCAGAGTTTTGCCGACCTGCAAACGTTGTTCGAGTTTTTGCAGCGGGAGATCACGACGCAGGAGAAGCAGAAATCTGCGCGGGATGGAGTAAGGAGTAAGGAGTAGGGAGTAGGGAGTAGGGTTCGTTACTTGTGCTTTTTGTATGCGAGTTAAGATTCACGAAAGGAGCAACTGGCATGTATCGGAGATTATGGATTTTGGTTTTCACGCTGTTGGGGACGCTGCTGCTCGTGGGTGGGGTGTTGGCTGCGGCGCAACCGGCGGGGCATGGGCTATCTCGCGCGGTCGTCGCTTCGCCTGCCGATCTCACGCCGACCTACTGGCTCACCGTCACCACGACGAGTGACGTGGGCGGCTCCGATCCCAATAACGAGCGGTGCAATACGCATTCGCCCTGTACATTACGTCGGGCGATCAACGAGGCGCGTTCGTATTCTGCGCCAGGACAAGTCTTCCACATCGGCTTCGACATTCCCACCAGTGATCCCGGCTACGACGCGGGTAACGGCGTGTGGATCATCACCGTGAACAGCGCCAACTCCGGCTTCGAGACGCACGCTTTCCGCGAGTTCGGCGTCTACGGCAAGGTCATCATCGACGGGACGACGCAGCCGGGCGGTCGCGCGCTCACCGTCGGCCCGCGCATTGTGCTGCGTGGCGACAACAAGAAGGGCGCGTTCAACCTCACCGGCGGGCGCAACGTGATCCGTGGGCTGGCTTTCCAGGGCTTTGCCAACAATATGGTGACGATCCCCGCTACGAACGAAAATCTGGTCGAGCAGAACTGGTTCGGCCTGAACGTCGCCGGCAATGACATCTACCTGCGCAATCTCGCTTTTCCCGAAGACGGCGGCGGCGAGGCCGGCGTCTACGCGCAGATGAGCGGCAGCAATGGGACGACGAACACGATCCAGAGCAACGTGCTGGTCGGGTTCAAGGGCGTCGCAATCAGCGTGCAGGGGAACAACAACTTCGTCCTCAGCAACACCGTGGGGACGCGCGCAAACGGTACCGTGCCCGATGTGCGCGCCGACCGCAAGTGCAAGCCGAACGCCCGCTACAACAACTGGTTCCCCGGCGCGGGCATCGACATCTACGGGCGAAACAACCAGGTGGCGTATAACCGCGTCGTTGGGCTGCTCTTCCAGAGTCCTGATCCGCTCAATACACCCGATGACGCGATCTCCGTCACCGGCTGGTATCATCAGATCCGCGATAACATCATCGGTCTGACGAGTAATGGCGTGCCCTTCGGCACGTGCGGTGAGGGATTCGACATCGGCGGGGCGAGCGGCGCGCATTTCATCGAGGTGCGCGACAACCTTGTCGTCGGCGCGCAGGGGGCGGCGGGCATCCTCGTCGCCGGCGGGCCACTCGGCTACGATCTCGACGCCGTGACCGTGCAGGGGAATGTCATCCTCGGCAGCAAGGTGCAGGCGTTCGACTTCAGCCCCAACGTCCCGGCGGCGTTGCGCCTGTTCAACCCGGCGGCGGTCACGCAGATCGAGGGCGTCAATGTGACGGGCACAAACGGCGCAGGCAGTTTGTGCGCGAATTGCGTCATCGAAGTCTTCCTGGATCATCACGACACCGTCACCGAGACGCTGGAATCGCTCGGTACGACCACCGCCGACGGCGACGGCAACTGGAACTTCACACTGTCGCGCACGCTCGCGCTCACCGAGGGCCTGCGCACCGCCAGCACCACCGTCGCCGACGGGCAAATCCGCAATGCGACTGGCACGATTACCTACAGCGCGGGCACGACGACGCGCATTTCCAACATCTACACGCAACCCGGCGCGCCTACGCCGATAATCCCGCCGCCGCCTGTCCCGCAGCCGCCACTGCCCGTGGTGTGGCCGACGTATATGGCGATGCCGACCGCGCCCGGCGCGCCCAATCTCGTCATCACCGTCACCACCACCGCCGATCCTGATGCCAGCGAGCAATATGTCTGTTACAATGCCAGCTACTCCGGCGTCGTTGGGAAAACCAATCGCCTGCCCTGCACCTTGCGGCAGGCCATCGAAGAAGCCGAGAGTGTGATCGCGGCGAATCCCGCCATACGCCCGGTGCAGATTCGCTTCGACATTCCGACCGCCGATCCGGGCTATGATGCCGGCCTGGGCGTGTGGACGATTCAGATCACAGACACCTTGCCCACGCTCGGCAGCACCGACGTCAACAAGGCCGGGCAAGTCGTCATCGACGGCAGCGCGCAGCCCGGCGGGCGCGTGACCGGCCCGAAGATCATCGTGCGCGGGCCGCAGAGCCGCGATCTGGCCGGGTTGGTGGTCAACGGGCACAATAACGTCATTCGCGGGATCGCGTTCCAGAAATTCAGCACCGCGCTGCAACTCAACCACAGCCAGAACATCATCGAGAACAACTGGTTTGGGCTGGACAGCTCGGGGACGGACATCTATTGGCGCAAGCCTGAGTCGCCGGAGCAGGGCAGCGGCCTGGGCGGGATCAAGGTGGCGGAGAACACGGCGCAGACGCTCATCCGCAACAACGTCTTTGCCGGATTCGTCGGCGCGGCGATCAGCATGGATGGCAACGATGGCTTTATCCTCAACAACCGCGTGGGCACGAACGCCAACGGCGCTGTGCCGGAAGTGACCTGGAACCGCTGGTGCCGCCCCAACGCCCGCTACTTCAACTGGTTCGGCGGCGCGGGCGTGGAAGTGCGCGGCAAGCGCAACCAGGTCGTCGGCAACCGCATCGCCGGGTTGCTGTGGTACAGCAACGACCCGGAAAATACGCCCGACACGGCGCTCGAGGTGAAAGGGCAGGATCACTTGATCCAGGAAAACATCATTGGTATAGACGCCGGCGCTTATGAAGCCGGCTCGTGCGGGCGCGGCCTGGTGGTGGATGCTCGCTATACCCGTGTGCTCTCCAACACGGTCGCGCGCACGGCGCTGGAGCCGTTCCGCATCGACGGGACGGTGCAGACGATGAACGCGCTGTATTACCAGGGCAATCGTTCGTGGAACGGCGTCGCGCCGACGTATTTGGAGTTCGGCAACCTGGTGCCCGAGGCGCGCAAGCTCTTCACACCGTCGCTGATCCTCAGCATCAACGTGGTGGGCGGCAGCACGACCGTTTCCGGCGCAGCGCATCCCGACGCGCCGTGCCCCTACTGCCAGGTCGAGTTGTTCCTGGACGATCTCGATCCGCTGACCGAGACGCTCGAATCGGTGCGGATCGTGCAGTCAGATGTGAATGGCAACTGGAACACCACGCTCTCCTTCGCGCTGCCCATGGATCGCGGCCTGCGCACGGCGAGCACCGCCTTGAACTACGGCACCATCGCCAACTTCGACGGCCCTTCGACCTCGCGCGTCTCCACCGCTGTATACAGCCGCACCGGCGCAACCCCGCCGCCGCCGCCGCCCGCGCCCGTCTTCCCTGCGCCGCCGCTCATCCCGGAGGTCGTGTTCGCGCCGCCGCCAGAACCTCCCGCGAGCTACGTCACCGTCATCACCGTGACGAATACGGGTGATCCCACGACTTCGCCTACGACGTGCGCTGCTGCCCCTGCCGATCAATGCACGCTGCGGCGCGCTATCGTCCAGGCGAACGCGCTTTCTGCGGCGCAGCGCCCGGTGTTGATCGCCTTTAACATCCCCACGAGCGACGCGGGGTACAACGCCGCCGGCTTCTGGAAGATCAGCCTCAGCGCCACCGATTTGCCGGCTGTTCGGGGTGGGCGGGTGACGATTGACGGCAGCACGCAATCCAGTGGACGCGCCAACGGTCCGAAGATCATCCTGTTCCGCAGCGGGAGCGGCACAGCCTATAAAATCCTGGCGCTGGGCACACTGACCACTGAAGGCGCTCATATCGTGCGCGGCCTGGGCTTCCAAAACGTGGAACTGCGGATGACGGGCGGCGGCAACATCATCGAGGACAACTGGCTCGGCTTGAATGATGCCGGGACGGCGATCTACTTCTACAACAACGACGTCGCGCAGGACAATCACGGCTTCATCAACGGCGCGAGCGCGGGCGGCAATAACCTGGTGCGCAACAACAAACTCGCCGGCTCGAAGCAAAACGCGATCAACTTCGCCAGCGACGACAACCTGATCGAGGGTAACACGATTGGCTTGCTCGCCAATGGGACGATCTCGATGACGCCGCTCCCCGCAAACCTGTGTAAGCCGGCCGCGATGACGAACAACTGGTTCGGCGGCGGCGGCATCAAGGTGAGCGGGCGGCGCAACCGCATCCTCGATAACACCCTTGCCGGGCTGCTCATCTATGGCAGCGCCACCACCACACCGCCGGACGCGATCTGGATTCCCTCCGGGCAGGATAATCTGATCGAAGGCAACGTCATCGGCCAGGCGACGGACGGCGCGCCGCTCTGGACGTGCGGCAGCGCGGTGGACATCGGTACGCGCTACACGCGCATCCTCTCCAACACCGTCGTTAGCGGTACGCTGAATGGCCTTTTCGTCAACGGCAGCGCGATCTTCATCAACGCGACGACGATGCAGGGCAACATCATCTCCAGTACCGTGCCCGCTATCGAGTTCGGCGACGCTGTCCCCGAAGCGCTCAAGCTCTTCAGCCCGGCGCTGGTGACGCGCATCAATGGCGTCAACGTGACCGGCATGGCCGATGATCCGTGCCCGTACTGCCGCATCGACGTCTACCGCGATGACGACGACCCGGATACCGAAGCGCTGGTTTACCTGGGCGCGGCCTTCGCCAACGCCAACGGCGCGTGGACGTTCACGCTGCCCGCCGAACTGGAAGACGGCGAGGGCTTGCGCACGCAGAGCACCACCCGCGATTACGGCGTGGTGAAGCACTTCGAGGCGGGGACGAGCAGTGGTCTGTCGATGTTGTTCCAGCCGCAGCCGTTGACGGCGGTGGCGAGCGTCAGCCTCACACCGCCGGGTGTGAGTGTGTACAAGACCGGGCAAGCGTACACCTTCAGCGCCAGTGTCAGCCCGCTCACGGCGACGTTGCCGATCACCTACACGTGGCAAGTGACCGGTTACACGCCTTATACCGTCGTTGGCGGGCCGAGCAACAACCAATCGTTCACCTGGCTAACAGAAGGCCCGAAGTCGATTGTCGTCACGACGGACAATGGCCTGGGTGCGCCACGCACGGCGACATACACCCTGGAGGTGTCGAGCGTCGTGGAGTATCGGATCTACCTGCCGCTGGTACTGCGGAATAAGTGACTTCTGTCACGCGAACGTAGGGTGAGCTGCCAACTCGCCCTACGTTTCTTTGTACTCTGGCTTTTTTGCGGTAAACTTAGCCGTATACATCTTGCGTGCAGGAGTTGCCTTGTGCTGATCTATACTATCGGTCACAGCGACCACACCATACCCGCGTTTGTCGATCTGTTGCGTAAGTTCGACATTGCCCTGCTCGTGGACGTGCGCAGCCAGCCCTACAGCCGGTGGACGCCGCAGTTCAACCGCGAGGACCTGGCGCACGACCTGCAAGAGGTCGGCATCGCCTACCAAAGCATGGG
>DAOUAY010000360.1:0-14184 GCA_034432995.1 Anaerolineae bacterium
CCGACGCCGATTCTGGTCCACCATGAACTCAATGTGCCATTGAATTGCAGGATGGACACGATCGTGCCGTGGATCAAAACGCCAAACAGGGTGCCGATGACGTTGCCGACGCCGCCGCTCAGCGAAGTTCCACCTATCACGACCGAGGCAATCGCGTCAAGTTCCATGCCGGTGGCAAACTGCCCATACCCGGCCAGTAACGACATACTGAAGACAATCCCTGCCAGGGCCGAGCACAAGCCACTGAACGCATACACCAAAATCTTTGTCTGCGCGACCGGCAGACCCATCAGGAGCGCGGATTGTTCGTTGTTACCCATTGCATAGATCGTGCGTCCAAAGCGGGTAAAAAAGCTCAGGTAAATGGCCACAATCAACATAATAGGGCCAACCAGGGTGGTGGGGTAGATGTAGGCTCTCGATATGAATGGAATGTGGATCGGTGTCAGGGCGAAGGTTCTATAGACGTCATTGGTAATGGTCACTGAAGTCAGGCTGATGATGTAAGCCATCCCGCGGGTGAAGAAAAGGCCCATCAAGGTCGCAATGAACGGCTGGACTTTGAGGTATTGAATCATCCAGCCCATCAGCGCTCCCAAGGCCACGCCCAGGACGATCATCAGCGGAAGCACGATGAATGGGCTTGCCCCGCCGCGCAGGAGCGCAGCGGAAGCGGTGCTGACCAGCGCGATCACCCCGCCCACCGAGAGGTCGATCCCACCCCCGCCGCTCAGGATCACCATCGTCATTCCAATCGAAACCAGGAGCAGGCTGCTGTCATTGATGAACAGGTTGAAGAACACCTGCGGCTTTTGCATGGCAGGATACAGCTGGCCACCCACAAAGTAAACCGAGAGAAAAATCACCAGGGTTAACAGCAGCGCGCCGTGGCGTAAAACAAGGGTTTTAGTTCGCTCGATCATGTTGAGAACCTCTTCGCTCGAATAGCCGATTCGTCAAACGGCGGGAGTAATCGGAGTAGAGCAGAATGACCAGCAAGACCAGAACGGCTTTGGCAGCTAACAGGGCATTGGCCGGCACCCCCAGGCTGTAGACCGTGACCGTGAAGGTCCAGATCACGACCGCGCCGATCACACTGGACAGCATGGAGAACCGTCCCCCGGTCATCAAAGTCCCGCCCATGACGACCGCCAGGATTGCATCCAACTCGTAATTCAATCCGTTGTTGTTGCCATCGGCGCTGCGGACGTAGGAGCTAAGAATGAGACCGGCGATCGCGCCGCAAAACCCGCAGAAGGTGTAGGCCAGCAGTTTGACGTTTCGCTCATTGATGCCGCTGTAAAAAGTCGATTTGGCATTGATGCCGACCGACTCGATAAACAGACCGATGGCGGTTTTGCGCACCAATAGCCAGGCCAGCAACAATACGACCGCCACGATATAAATCGAGACTGGCAAACCCAGGATATAGCCATTGCCAAACCAGAAATAGGGCGTGTAATAGATTGTCATAATTTGCCCATTGGTAATCAATTGCGCAATGCCCCGCCCGGCTACCATCAAGATCAACGTGGCCACCATCGGCTGGATTCTGGCTCTGGAAACCAATAACCCGTTCCACAAACCGCATAACGTACCGGCCGCAAGATTGGCGAGGATGATGAGAGGGAGGGGAGTATTGGTTGCGTTCCTGGTCAAGATTTCGTTCGTGATCAATTGATTTCCCAGCGCCGGATTGATCAAAACAGCGCCCATCGCCGCTGAAATGGCAATGACGGCGCCCACGGAAAGGTCGACGCCCCCTGTGGCAATCACCAGGGTCATCCCGATGGCCACCAACATCAGGGGCGCTCCATTATTGAAGATGTCGACCAGGTTGCCGTACAAGCGTTTTCCGTATACCGGGTCTTCGATGATGCCAAGTCTAAAGAAGCTAGGTGCAACAATGGCATTGAAAAGTAGAATAAGCGCCCAGGCTACCAGAGGCCAGGACAACTGGCTTTCACGGATTTTTTTAAGAAATGCTGTCTGTTTCATACTTCTCCTGCCATGGCTTGAATCAGGGTCTTCTCATCCACGTCACCGGCGTATTCCGCAACTTTGCTGCGATCACGCAGTACAGCCACGCGGTCGCTGACACGTATGACCTCTTCCAATTCAGAGGAAATAAAGACGCAGGATTTGCCTTCCTCTGCCAATTGCATCACCAGTTTTTGAATTTCCGTTTTTGCGCCCACATCGATGCCACGGGTTGGCTCATCTAAAATGAGAACTTTAGGATTCGTGGCGAGCCAACGCGCAAGGATGACTTTCTGTTGATTGCCGCCGCTCAAATTCTTGACTAACTGCTCGGGCGAAGGGGTGACAATGCCTAACAATTCAATATACCTGTTGGCGATTTCATTTTGTCTTTGTGGGGAGATAAATTTGAACCATCCATACCGCGCTTGCAATGCCAGGATGATGTTTTCACGAATGGTCAGGTCTCCCACGACGCCTTCCGCCTTGCGATCTTCAGGACACAGGGCGACCCCGCGCTTTAGTGACTCAAGGGGGGAGAATTTGATTACCTTCTCGCCGTCAACGATGAGCGAACCGCTATCTGGCGCAGCGACCCCAAAGATCAAACTGGCCATCTCTGTGCGCCCCGAACCTAACAATCCGGCAATGCCCAAAACTTCGTTCGCGTTCAATTGCAAATCCACCGGCTCCAGCTTCCCTGTCAATCCCAGTTCTTTGGCTTCGACCAGGAGTTGCCTGTCCTGGGCCTCTTCTTCCTGGGATTTCTCTTTGACCATCGCATCCAACTCGATCAGGCTGCGCCCTAGCATTTTAGCGACCAGTTCGAAGCGGGGCAGTGTGGAAGCCTCGTATGTGCCTACCAACTTGCCGTTTCTCAGCACTGTAATCCGATCTGCGATCTGATAGACCTGATCCAAAAAGTGGGTAATGAAGATGATGCCAATGCCTTCATTCTTTAGTTTGCGCATGACGGCGAAGAGCAGGTTTGTTTCGTGGATATCCAGGCTGGAGGTTGGTTCGTCCAGAATCAGCACCCTGGCCGACAAAACCTCCAACGCGCGCGTAATGGCCACCATCTGCTGGATGGCAATGGAATAATCCCCCAGTGGTTTAGTCACGTCGACGTCGATGCTCAAGCGGTCGATCGCATGTTGCGCCATTTCATTCATCTTTTGCCAGTGAATGCTGCCAAAGCGGCGCGGCTCACGTCCCAGCATAATGTTCTCGGCGACGGAGATATTGGTACAGAGATTGACCTCTTGATAGACTGTGCTAATGCCAAGTTCCTGGGAATGTTGGGGAGATCTCACATGCACAAATTTCCCATCAAGCGCGATGTCGCCTCTATCTGGTTGCTCCACGCCTGTTAGAATCTTGATCAGCGTGGATTTCCCAGCGCCATTTTCTCCTACCAGCGCGTGGACTTCGCCCTTTCTTAGGGCAAAATCGACGTCCTCGAGGGCGACCACGCCAGGAAAGGATTTTGTGATTCCCAACATTTCTACGATATGGTTTGAATTGCTCATAGAAGTAACCTGCCCGCAATTATATGTGTGGGATAGAGAAGCGACATGGACAACACGTCGCTTCTCTATCGACCAGATCTGCTCGCGCGACTTATCGCGCTATTGTAAAAGTTTAGTACTTGCGAGTCGGCAGCAACTCAGCGGCGTTGTCCGGGTAATAGACCGTCTCGTCGGTGAGCACTTCCCGATCAACCGGCTGGCCATTCATGAGCTTCAACGCCATTTCGTAGACCTGTGGCCCAAGCAGAGGGTTACACTCGACATCAGCCTGGAACCAGCCATCCACCATCGCCTGGAAGCCGCCGCGCGTGCCATCCACAGAGACGATGAAGAGGTCGCCGGGCTTGACGCCCGCCGCCTTCAAAGCCTCGATGGCGCCGATGCCCATATCGTCATTGTGGATGAAGATGCCCTGGAAATCCACACCGGGTTTGTATTTCTGCAGGAAAGCCTGCATCACGGGGAGGGCCTCGGCGCGGGTGAAGTTGCCGGTCTGCGAGTCGATGATCTGGATATTGGCATTGAGCTTGGCGCGGAATCCCTCGGCGCGCCCAACGGCGGCGCCGGAGCCGGTCGTGCCAGAGAGTTCCAGGACCTTGGCGCCATTCGGGAACTGCTTGTTGAATTCCGCGGCGGCGCGTTCGCCTTCCAATTTCATATCCGAGCCGATGTGTGAGGCATACAGGTCTGGGCTGGCGCTGACACTGCGGTCCACGATGATGACGGGGATGCCGGCATTCTTGGCCTCTGTCAAAACCGCCTCCCACCCATCTTCAACCACCGGGGGCAGGCCGATCACATCGACTTCCTGCTGGATGCAGGAGCGCATAGCGGATATCTGGTTTTCCTGCTTTTGCTGCGCATCAGAGAAAATCAAGCGCACGCCCAATTCGCCGGCGGTCTCTTTGAACGAAGCGGTGTTCGCTGTGCGCCAGTCGCTCTCTGCGCCGAGCTGCGGATAGCAGAACGTCATATCGGTATATTTGCAGTTTGGCGCGCAGCTGGCCTTTTCGGATGCAGGGGCTTTGCCGCCACAGGCTGCCAGAAGCATGGCAGTCACAACGATCAGCAAGATGTGTTTTTTGAAGCGAAACATGCTCCTCTCTCCTTAAAATGTGTTGGTTCTCCTTGCGGAGATGTTTGTGATATAATTGGTATGCGATGTGGCCCAATTACGGGCGATATCGCCTGGCCGGAAGTGTCTGCTTGGCAAGGGCATTGACTGAGCAGACACTTCTTTTTCCGATCCCGAATATTGTTTTGGCATGCACCTCCTTTTACTTCCAGATTTAACCGTTTGCCACCACCTGTTGGCGCAGCGACTTGAGGCGTTTCATCACGTCGTTGGCCCCACGTCCAAAGTGATCGTGCAACCGGACGTACTCGGCGTAGAGTTGGTCGTAGATGGCTTTGTGCGCCGGGATGGGCTTGTAGACGCGCTCCTGCAAATGGGCCATCGCTTGCGCCGCCTCGAAAATGCTCCGGTGACCACCCGCCGCCTTGCCCGCCGCGACGGCGGCGAACATCGCCGAGCCGAGCGCGCCAGCCTGGTCTGTGCCGGCAACCTTGATCTCGCGCCCTGTCACGTCAGCGTAGATTTGCATCAGCAGGCGGTTGCGCCCTGGCAGGCCGCCACAGGCGACGATCTCGTTCACGGGGACGCCGCCCGCGTGGAACGCCTCGATGATGATGCGCGCACCGTAGGCAGTGGCTTCGATCAACGCGCGGTAGATGTCTTCGGGACGGGTCGCTAGCGTTGCACCCAGGAGCAGCCCCGTCAAATCCACATCCACCAAGATGGACCGGTTGCCGTTCCACCAGTCCAATGCCAGCAGTCCATGTTCACCGGGCTTCTGCCGCGCCGCCAAGGTTTCGAGCCACTGATGGATGGTCAAGCCGCGCCGCGCCGCCTCCTCATAGTAGGCGGGCGGCACACCGTTCTCGACGAACCAGGCAAAGTGATCGCCCACGCACGATTGGCCGGCCTCGAAGCCAAAAAACCCGGGGATTATGCCGTCTTCTACCACGCCGCACATCCCTTCGATGATGCGCTCTTCCTTACCGAGCGCCATCAGGCAGGTCGATGTGCCCATAATTGCCACCATCTGCCCCGGGCCGACGACGGTGGAGGCCGGGACGGCGACGTGCGCGTCCACGTTGCCCACCGGCACGGCGATGCCGGGCAGTAGTCCGGTCTTCTCGGCCATGGCGATGGTGAGCGTGCCGGCGCGCTGTCCCAGGGGGTAAATATTGCGCGACAACTTCTCATCGACGACGTGGCGCAGGGAAGGGTTGAGGGCGGCGTAGAAATCGTCGCTGGGATAGCCGCTGCGCTTGTGCCAGAGCGCCTTGTACCCGGCGGTGCAGGCGTTGCGTTTCTCTTCGCCGGTGAGTTGTAGTACGATCCAGTCGGCGGCTTCGATGTAGCGATCCGCTGCCGCGAAAACTTCCGGCGCTTTGTTCAACGTCTCCCAGATTTTGGGGATGAGCCACTCCGACGAAATCTTGCCGCCATAGCGGTCAAGCCAGGTTTCGCCGCGTTGGCGCGCGATTTTGTTTAGCTCGTTGGCCTCTGGCTGAGCGGCGTGATGTTTCCAAATCTTCACCCAGGCGTAGGGGTTGTTCCGCCACTGTGACAGTGTGCAGAGTGGGGCGCCTCTGGCGTCGGTGGGTAGCATCGTGCAGGCCGTGAAGTCCGTTCCGATGCCGATCACGTCTTCCGGCGCAACGCCGCTGGCCCGCAGCACGGCGGGGATAGTCTCTTGCAAGACGGCGATATAATCCTGTGGATTTTGCAGTGCGAAGTCGGGGGGAAGGGGGATGTCGTTGCCGGGAAGATGCGTATCGATCACGCCATCGCCATAAGGATGCACGGCGCTGGCTGCCTCTTCTCCGGTTGCTACGTTTACCAGGACCGCGCGCCCCGATTCAGTTCCGTAATCTACGCCGATTGTGTACTTGTCAACGCCCATAAACGCTCCTTCTTTGGATACAGTTATAAGTTACGAGTTGAAAGCTTTATGTTTTGCCTGCGCGCTCTACCCAAACCCGAAAATGACATGATCAGTCGACTTCGACTATGCGATTGACGACTCTGTGACTACTTTCTAAGGAGTGAGCTTGCCCGCACGACGAGTTCGGGTTGGAGGATGACGGCTTCGGGTGGGCAGACGATGTCGTTATGTTTGGCCTCGATAACCTGGCCCAATTTTCTGACCGCGAGACGGCCCAACTCGATCATATCCTGGCGCATGGTCGAGAGCGCAGGGTGAAAATATTCCGCATCTTGCACGTCGTCGTAGCCGATGATGGCGAGGTCTTCGGGGACGCGACGGCCCAATTGACGCGCCTCCTTCAGCGCGCCGACGGCCATGCGGTCGTTGCAGGCGAAGATGCCGTCGATTTCGGGATAGCGGGCCAGCAGTTGGGTGAGGCCGTGTTCGCCGCTGAGGGCCGACCAATTGCCTTCGACGACGTACCCCTCCTTGCGCGGCAGCCCGACGCTTTCCAAGGCGTCTTTCCAGCCGAGTTTGCGCTGGCGCGCTTCCCACCAATCCAGCGGCCCGGTGATCAGACCGATGCGCTGGCAGCCCTGCGCGATCAAGTGCCGGGTGGCCATCAACCCGCCGTTGTAGTTGTCTACGGCTGCCACAAACCGATCTGGGCGCGGTTCAGTGCTGATGAAGACGATAGGGACGGAAGGCCACAGCTTCTTGTTTTCCAACCAGGCGTGATTCTCACCGATCTCCGGCACCGCCCAAATGATGCCGTCCACATAACGTGATTGCATCCGCTCCAGGAGTTCCTCGACGTTATTGGTCTCAGGCTGGCGAATAAGATGAAGCAGCAGGGTGTAGCCCAGCTCGCTGGCTTCTTGTTCGATGCCGGAGATCGTACAGGAGGGTCCAAAAAACTCCAGACCATATCCAACGACGCCTAAAGTGCAACTCCGCTTGGATTTGAGACTTCGCGCCATATCGCTGGGGCGATAACCAAGTTCCTCGACCGTTTTCTGAACGCGGAGGCGGGTCTCCTCGCGGATATATTTGGTTTGTCCGGCGAGCACGCGGCTAACCGTGGCTTTGGAAACATCGGCAACGCGGGCGACGTCCGCGATGGTAGTACGCGACATGCTCCACGACCTTCTGAGAGATGATTGTTTTTGCGAGTAATTTGCAGAAATCGATTTCAGAAATCGATTTCTGAAATCGATTACATTTTATAACAAATCCAGCATTTTGTCAATAGGCAATTTTTAAGATTTAGCAGATTGCGCCGAAATTGACAAGCTATGGTATCTCAACTATGATGAGACTATCGTGAAAATCTCCAATTGGCGCGTGAGTGCGCCACTGTGAGGGATGATGAGGACGCTGCTGCTGAAGGGCTTGCGTTTACTAGAAGTGGGCGCTGTTTGCGTTGTTTTTGGCAACGCCTACTTCAGTCACCTTGAGAGGGTGCGCTTTCACGGCGACGAAAGCCACTGGATTGCGACCAGTTGCTATCTCGAGGCGCTGACCGCACCTGGCTTTAGCGAGCCGGAGTGGTTGCGTCGAAGTATTGTCCCTGAAAAGTTCCTCGTGCCGGAGCGACTGGCCGCAACCCTGGCTCCAGAGGCGTCTTCTACCCATGTGTGGGGCGCGCATTACTGGACGCTGACACAGCCACCGGTGACCCGTTATATGATCGCGTTGGGGCGCATCGCGGGCGGGTATGACGTGAGCTACCTGAATGTGCCATGGGACTTCCATGTGACCGATGCAGAGAATGTAAGCGCGGGCGCGCACCCCTCGCCTGATCTGCTCTGGTCATCACGGGCGATCATGGCGCTGTTGTCGGTCATCAGCGGCGTGATTTTGTTTTTGTTGGCGCGCCATTACGCCGGGATGATTGCCGGGTATAGTTTCGCCGCCATGTATGTAGGATCGTGGTATTTGCTGCTGCACCTGCGCCGCGCGATGAGTGAAGCGCCGCTGGTGTTTTTCACCACGCTAGCGTTGCTATGCGCCGCGCGCGCTCTGACGGTAGCGCCTCGCCATTTGGGACGCGCGGTGGCCTGGCTGCTCTTGATGAGCATCTGCGCCGGGCTGACGGGTGCGGTGAAGCTCAACGGTCTGGCGCTCGGTTTCGCCGCGGCGGTGTTGTGTTTTGTAGTCGCCTTCCGCTACCGTGGTCGAGACTTGAAGCGCTGGCGGATCGCGTTCCTGGCGGCGCTCCTGGTGACGGCGGTCACGACGGGCGTTTTCATCCTCGTCAACCCGTTCCTCTACCGGCAGCCCTGGCTCCGTACCATCGCCCTGGTGGAGTTTCGCCGTTGGGAGATGACCAATCAGGCCCGGAACGTCCAGTGGCGCATCCCGAATTTGGCTAACCGGCTATTCATTGTTCCGCGGCGCATTTTCTCGGATTACCCCGCCGTACACATCGAGTTCTTCAACATGCCGCTGACCCTGCTTGGCCTGTACCTGTTGATTCGCGGCGCGTGGCGCTGGGCGCGGGGCAAGGGGGGTATGTTCGAAGGAAAAACGACTTACGCGGGAATCGGCGTGGCAATCCTGCTCGTCGGCGCCGTCACCGCATTGCCGCCTTTGCTGACCCCGTTGGATTGGGATCGCTACTATATGTATCCTGTAATTTTCGTCTCGGTGAGCGTGTCCATCAGCCTGGGGTGGATTGCCAGCCACTGGCGCCAAGTGGTCGCGCTGTACACCGAATCATAACTCCCTCGATCTTTCATTTGCGCGTTTCCCCTGCCTGGATTAGAATACCCCTCGTGCATCTAATCGTATAAACGAACGACAAGAATTACGGAACTATCAGACTAACGACTACCTGACTATTTTTAGGAGGCTTATCCAGCATGTCACACCATTCGCGCGACCGTTATCGGAACTTCGCTGTCGCCATCTATTGCACCGTCTACGATGTGCAGAAAATGGCGGATCTGGCCTGGTTGGAGCAGCGTTTCGACGTCATCAGCCGGCATGTCAAGGTGAACAAGGTTTACCTTGAGACGCACCGCGACGCGGTCATCGCGCCGGAAGCGACGATGAAACAGGCGCAGCAATTTTTCGCCGCGCGCGGGGTGGAAACGTCCGGCGGGATCACCTACACGGTCAACGAGCGCAACCGCTTCCAGACCTATTGTTATACCGACCCGGAAGACCGCCAGAAAGTGAAAGAGATCGCCGAATACACCGCCAGCCTGTTCGACGCCTTCATCCTCGACGACTTCTTCTTCACCAACTGCAAGTGCCCGCAGTGCATCGCCGCCAAAGGCGACCGGAGCTGGACTGAGTTCCGCCTGACGCAGATGACCGAGGCCGCGCAAACCCTGGTCATCGGGCCGGCGAAGGCTGTCAATCCACAGGTCAAGGTCACGATCAAGTACCCCAACTGGTTCGAGCATTTCCAGGGACTCGGCTTCAACCTGGAGACCGGACCGGCGCTGTTCGACGCCATCTACACCGGCACGGAGACCCGCGACCCGGTGTTCGGCAACCAGCACTTGCAGGCGTATCACGGCTACTCGATTGTGCGCTACTTCGAGAACATCAAACCCGGCGGCAACCAGGGCGGTTGGGTGGACCCGTTCGCTTCGTTTTTCCTCGACCGCTACGCGGAGCAGCTCTGGCTGACGTTGTTTGCCAAAGCGCCGGAGATCACACTCTTCCACTTCGGCCAGTTCGAGCCGCGCCCCTTCGATGCCCGACAGCGCGCGCCGTGGCAGGGCGCCGCTGCGGACAGCGGTGGCTCCAGCTTCGACTTCGACGCGATGCTGGCCCCGTGGTTGCAGGCTGACGGCAGTTGGCCTGAGCAGGCTTCGCTGGCCATGGCCGCCGGCTACGCCTTCGCGCAGATCGATCCCGTGATCGCCGAACTCGGCAATCCGGTCGGCGTCGCCAGCTACAAGCCCTTCCATTCCACAGGTGAGGATTTCCTGCACAGTTACCTCGGTATGCTCGGCATCCCCATCGAGTTGCGCCCCGAATTCCCCGCCGACGAACCGTTGATCCTGCTGACCGAAGCGGCCAAATTCGACCCGGACATCGTGGCGAAGATCGAGCAGCAGCTTATGGACGGCAAAACCGTCGTCGTCACGTCTGGGTTGTTCGAGGCGTTGCAGGAGCGCGGCATCCGCGATATCGTCGAGTTGGACGTCACCGACCGCAAGGCCAGCGTGCAGGATTTTCTCATTGGGTGGGGACGGGTTTTCCACGCTGAATCCCCTATCCTGTTGCCGCACATTGACTACCTGACCAACGACTCCTGGGAAGAGATCTCCGGTTTGTCGCGCACGACCGGCCATCCGCTCTTGCACTTCGCCGCCTACGGCAACAGCGCGCTCTACGTCCTCACCATCCCCGACAACTTCGACGATCTGTACAAGCTGCCGGTGGAAGTGCTGGCGCGCATCCGCGAACTGCTCCTGCGCGACCTCTACGTCCGCGTGGACGGCCCGGCGCAGGTGATGCTCTTTACGTATGACAACGACACCTTCATCGTCGAGTCCATCCTGCCGGAAGCCGCCGAGATACGCATCGTCACCGACACTGCCGTGACCGCCATCCACGACGTGCTGACCGGCGAGACGCTGACAGCCGCCGACCCCATCCTCGACTGGCGCGGGCAAAGCATGGGCAAGCACAGCTTCGCCGCGACGCTGAGACCGCGCTCGTACCGTGTCTTCCGGCTGGGGAAGTAATTCACCGCAGAGGACGCAGAGGGCGCGGAGATTTACCAGGAACTCTCTGCGCTCTCAGCGAACTCTGCGGTAAAAGAATGGGTGAATATGGGTGACAAATCGCTTTCCATCCGTGACGGGCGGCTACGTTTGGGTTATTAGTCTGGTACACGGATCAACACGGAAAACACGGATTCTTTTTCTTTAAACATCCGTAGCATCCGTGAAATCCGTGTACAATTCTTCATCGACCGGCGGTTCACCAGCAGTTGGATGAAAATTTGCCATTTGCCATTTGCCATTTTCATGGAGGAACTGATGACTGACATGGATAAAACGTACACGCTGGCGGATTTGCGCATCCGCGACCCGTTTATCGTGCCGGACGCGGCCACGCAGACGTATTACCTGGTCGCGTCGTTGCCGGCCGGCGCGGAAGGCCGGCCCGCCGTCGGTCTCTACGCCAGCCGCGACCTGGAGACGTGGACCGGCCCAACGGTCGTCTTCGAGACGCCGGCCGATTTCTGGGCGCAGGGGCCAATCTGGGCGCCCGAACTGCACCGCTATCACGGCAAATACTACCTCTTCGTCACCTTCAACACCGACGACCCCCTGCCCGCAGGCGCGCCGCTGCCGGAGGGCGAGATCCCGGCCTGGTGGTCGAAGTTCGTCAAACGCGGCTCGCAGGTGCTCGTCGCCGACTCGCTCTTGGGGCCATATCGCCCCTTCCGCAACGCCGCGCACACTCCGCCGGAGTTGATGATCCTCGACGGCACGCTCTGGGTGGAGGACGGCGTCCCGTACATGATTTACTGCCACGAATGGGTGCAAATCTGCGACGGCACGGTCGATTTGGTGCGTCTCACGCCCGACCTCTTGGCCATCGAAGGCGAGCCGGTCACGCTCTTCAAGGGCAGCGATGCGGCCTGGACGCGCCCCGGTATGGAGCGCTACGTCACCGACGGGCCGTTCATCTACCGGATGCCCAGCGGCAAGCTGCTCATGCTGTGGGCGACGCTGGGTTGGTTCGGCTACACGCAGCTTGTGGCGATCTCCGAGTCGGGCAGCATCCACGGGCCGTGGACGCAACACCAGCGCCCGCTCTTCATGGATGACGGCGGGCACGGGATGATTTTCCATCGTTTCGACGGAGCGCCGATGTTGACGTTGCATCATCCCAACCACCCGCCGCACGAGCGCCCGCTCATCTTCGAGCTGGAACCCGACGGCGACGCCTTCGCCATCGGGCGCAACCCACCCAGTGGGCGCCCGTTCGCCGACCCCGACCTGCCCACAGAAGCGCGCATCGACAACCTCTTGTCGCTGATGACGGTCAGTGAGAAAATCAACTGCCTGGGAACGATCCCCAACGTGCCGCGCCTGAGCGTGTGGGGGACGGGCCACGTCGAAGGTTTGCACGGGCTGGCCATGGGCGGGCCAGGCGGCTGGGGCCGACCGTCGCCCGTGCCGACGACGACGTTCCCGCAGGCGATTGGCCTGGGCGAGACCTGGGACCCCGACCTCATCCACCAGGTCGCCGCCGTCGAGGGCTACGAGACGCGCTACATGGCGCAGAACAAGCGCTTCCGGCGCGGCGGCCTGGTGGTGCGCGCGCCCAACGCCGACCTGGGCCGCGACATCCGCTGGGGCCGCACCGAGGAATGTTACGGCGAGGATGCGTTCTTCAACGGGACGCTGGTGACGGCCTTCGTGAAGGGCTTGCAAGGCGATCACCCGCGCTACTGGCAGACCGCGTCGTTGCTCAAGCACTTCTTCGCCAACAGCAACGAGGACGAGCGCTTCGAATCATCGTCCGATTTCGACCAGCGCCTCTTCCGCGAATACTACTCCGTCCCCTTCCGCATGGGCATCGTGGACGGCGGCGCGCGGGCGTACATGGCGGCGTACAACGCCTACAACGGCATCCCCTGCACCGTACACCCCATCCTCAAGGCGATTACGGTGAACGAGTGGGGGCAGGACGGCATCATCTGCACCGACGGCGGCGCGTTTACCCTGTTGATGACGGGCCACCACTACTATCCCGACCTGGATATGGCCGCGGCGGCGGTCATCAAATCGGGCATCAACCAATTCCTCGACCGCTACCGCGAGAGCGTCCACGCCGCCGTCGAACACGGCTGGCTGACCGAGGCCGACCTCGACGCGGTGCTGCGCGGCGTCTTCCGCGTGATGATAAAGCTGGGCGTGCTCGATCCGCCTGAACTTGTGCCGTACAACACGATCGGCAGCGAACCCGAACTGCCCTGGGAAAGCGAGAAACACAAGGCGCTCGCCCGGTTGGTGACGCAAAAATCCATCGTCCTGCTGAAGAACGAAGATAACCTGCTGCCGCTGGATGAAACCGCGCTTGAAACGGTCGCCGTCATCGGACGCCGCGCCGGCGAGGTGCTGCTGGACTGGTACAGCGGCGATCCGCCCTACACCGTGACCGCGCTGGACGGCATCCGCGCCAGGGTGGGGGACGCTGCGCGCGTGATTTACGCCAAAGACAATACGGATGATGCCGCCGTCAACGCCGCGCGCGAGGCCGACATCGCTATCGTCTGCGTGGGCAACCATCCCACCGGCGACGCCGGCTGGGCCGAGTGCCCCACGCCGAGCGACGGCAAGGAGGCCGTGGACCGCCGCGCCATCATCCTGGAGCAGGAGGAACTGGTCAAGCAGGTCTACCGCGCCAACCCGAACACCGTCGTCGTGCTGATCAGCAGCTTCCCCTTCGCCATCCCGTGGACACAGCGCCACGTGCCGGCTATTGTCCACATGACGCACAACAGCCAGGAGTTGGGCAACGCGCTGGCCGACGTGCTCTTTGGCGACGTCAATCCCGGCGGCAGGCTGGTGCAGACGTGGCCCCACAGCATCGAGCAGTTGCCGCCGCGCCTGGACTACGATCTGCGCAACGGGCGGACGTATATGTATTTCAAGGGTGAGCCGTTGTACCCGTTCGGCTTCGGCCTGAGCTACACC
>DAOUAY010000361.1:0-1794 GCA_034432995.1 Anaerolineae bacterium
GCGGGTTTTGTCAAGGTTTTTTCTTACAAATTCAAGGTCATAATCCCCAGAAAAAACGGCCAGCATCGCAATGCTGGCCGTCGAAATCACAACACGAGCGGGCTAACCGCTGAACGCTCCGCTCAACAAACCCGCGCCGATCGCGCCAACGCCAAAAATCATCCCGATGACCAGGCTAACGATAAACCCCACGACCCAGCCAATGGCAACCGTGGCGACCGGCTTGCCGGTATCCAGGTCCAGCCCTTCTTGAATCGCCAGGAAACCGGTGTAGAGTGAGAACAACCAGGCTGCCAAAGAAATGATAGCGCCCAAACACGGAATAAACGAGAGAACATTCAACACCAGCGGCGCTTGCGCAAACCCGATCACGCGCAGCATTTCACCGAAGGTGGCTTCGCCGTGAAAGAGCGTCGTGCCCACGAAGTAGGTCACAGCGGCCCAAACCACCCAACTGATGAAAGCGGAAACGATAGCGACTAAGAAAGCAGACACGAAACTGGCGCCGCTTATGAGTGCTCCGATCCCGCCGCCAACCGCCGACAGCACCGCGACAATTCCCACCACCATCGCGGCCTGCGACATCGCCGTTTCGTCGGCCTCGACTTCGGCATACATATTCCACAGTGGAATCTCTGGCGGAAAACTGTTCGAAGTTTTCCACATCTCTCACACCCGCTATTAGAAGGGGTACACTTTGCTCCCACCCCTACATCTAGGATGAAACACTTTCGTAACACATCTTTAACCACGCCAAACGCGCCCATCTGTGGATAACTATAGGGTTTTCAGTGGAAAACTATACGTTTTAGGGGATAACTGCCCTCTGTAACGACCCGTGAAAGCCCCTGTCGTCGAAGCATTCAGTGGTCACAGCACCCCCATGACTGGCGCCCTCAGAAAGTGACTCGCGCCCATTTACACAGTATTCCCCACTTTATCCCCAAGCGAATTTTCATCCCTATTGTATATATAGCGCCACCCACTCTCCACGCCCCCATAAGTAGGGGATAAGAAGACTTCTCCCCACAATTCACCGCTCTACGATGAATACTACCCTTTATATTTATTCTATATCTAAAACAATGAAAGCTGTTCTACATCCGGCGGCGGGGTAAATTCTTCTGGCATAAGCTCGCCATCCAATAGCGCGCGCAATCTGGCAAAATCGGCTTCGACGGTGCTCCGCAGGCTGGGCTGATGAAGTGCTGCGGCCGGGTGATACATAGGGAAGTAAACCCGCCCGTTGACTTTGCGGGGCTGGCCATGAACAACCGATATCTTTTCGTCGGGGAAAGCGCGATTCATCGAATGTCGCCCCAGGGTGATGATGACTTGCGGGTTGATGATTTCGATCTGTTGATCCAGGTAAGGCGTACATACCGCGACTTCCTCGATCTGTGGATCGCGGTTTCCAGGAGGGCGGCATTTGATCACGTTCGTGATATAGACGATGTTGCGATCGATGCCGGCTTTTTCCAACAACTCGTTCAGAAATTTGCCCGCTGCGCCGACAAAGGGGATGCCTTGCTGATCTTCGTGGAAGCCGGGCGCTTCGCCGACGAACATCAACGTGGCGTCTGCCGGTCCGTCGCCTGGGACGGCGTGCGTGCGTCCGATGTGGAGCGGGCAGCGGGTACACGTCCATATTTGTGTGTGGATGCTTTCCAAAGTCTGTTGGCGGTTGTCGAGCATGGTTGTTCTCCTTAAAAATGGCAAATGGAGCAACGAGGCCCTGCGCTTGACGCGGGCGCTCGGGCGCTACTGGCACGTGCGCAACGCGCTGGAAGAGGC
>DAOUAY010000362.1:0-5185 GCA_034432995.1 Anaerolineae bacterium
TTCATCGAATTCCTGCTCGACGCCGACTTCCAGGCTGACATCCCGCTGCAAATGTGGGTGTTCCCCGCCAATCCCAACGTCGCCCTGCCGCAGGTCTTCGTCGAGTTCGCGCTCGAAGCTGCGCAACCCGCCGCAGTCCCCACCGCCGCCATCGAAGCCAACCGCGAGCAGTGGATCGAGGCGTGGGCGGAAGTTGTGCTCAGGTAGACGGTAGACGGGGAGGGGAGAGGGGAGCGCAACGTGCCTGATAACACCTGTAACGAATCACGAATTACGAATTACGAATTACGAACTACGGATCGCCATTCGCCATTTGCCATTCGCCATTCGCCATTCGCCATTCGCCATTTGCTCCTCGTCCTCCCTCTCCTCTTCCTCATCCTCTTCTACTTCTACCCGTTGGGCGCGATTTTCCGCGCGAGCCTGACGTGGGACGGGGGGCCGGCGCTGGATGCGCTGCTGGCGCGGCTGTTCGGCCCGGCGACGCTGCGCACACTCGGCTTCACAGCGGGACAGGCGGCGCTCTCCACGGCGCTGACGCTGCTGCTCGGCCTGCCGGGCGCCTACGTTGTCGCCCGCTACGACTTTCCCGGCAAGCGCCTGCTCAACGCGCTGACGACTGTGCCCTTCGTGCTGCCCACCGTCGTCGTGGCGACGGCGTTCACGGCGGTCCTCGGGCCACGCTCGCCGCTCAACACGATGCTGATGACCGCCTTCGACCTCGCCCGCCCGCCGCTCGACCTGCGTTACACGCTCGGCGCGATCCTGCTGGCGCACGTCTTCTACAACTACACGCTCGTCTTGCGCATCGTCGGCAGCTTCTGGGCCAACCTCGACCCGCACCTCGAACAGGCCGCGCGCGCGCTCGGCGCGTCCCCGTGGCGCGCGCTCGTCGCCGTGACGCTGCCCCTGCTCCTGCCCGCGCTCGGCGCCGCCGCGCTGCTCGTCTTCATCTTCTGCTTCACCAGCTTCGGCGTGATCCTCATCCTCGGCGGACCGCGCTTCGCCACGCTCGAAGTCGCCATCTACCGCCAGGCCATCGACATGGGCAACCTCCCCCTCGCCGCCGGACTGTCATTCGTCCAAATCCTCTGCACCCTGGGGCTGACCGTCGTCTATACCCGGCTGCAAGGCCGGCTAACGCGCCCGCTGGACTTGCGCCCGCGCTGGGTCACGCAGCGCCAGCCACGCACCGCCGGTGAGATCGCCTTCGTGCTCGCCAACGTCGGCCTCGGCGCGGCGCTCCTGGGATTGCCGCTCGTGACGCTCGCCGCCCGCTCCTTCGACGCCGGCCTGCGTTACTACACCGCCCTCTTCGAAAACCCGCGCGGCTCCATTTTCTACGTCCCGCCGGTCGCCGCCGTGGGCAATTCCGTCAAATTTGCTCTGGGGACGACGGCCCTGGCTTTGCTGCTCGGCGTGCTCACCGCGACGGCCCTTTACCGCCGCAAACAAGGGTGGATACTGGACGCCCTGTTTATGCTGCCGCTCGGCACCTCCGCTGTCACGTTGGGCCTGGGCTACCTGCTGGCAATGGCCCGCCCGCCGCTGGCTCTGCGCGGCGCGCCCGCGCTCATCGTCTTCGGGCATACCCTCGTCGCGCTGCCGTTCGTCGTGCGCAACGTTATGCCGGCCCTGCAATCCATCCGCCCATCGCTGCGCGAGGCTGCCGCCACGCTCGGCGCGCCGCCGGCCCGCGTTTTTGCGGAAGTGGACCTGCCCATCGTCTGGCGCGCGCTCGCCGTCGGCGCCGTCTTCGCCTTCACCGTTTCCATGGGCGAATTTGGCGCCACCTCGATGATCGCCCGCCCGGAACTCCCCACCATCCCCATTGCCATCTACCGCTTCCTCGCCCAGGCCGGCGCGCTCAACTACGGGCAAGCCCTGGCGATGTCCACCCTCCTCATGGCTGTCTGCATCACCGGCTTCGTCGCCATCGAAAGCCTGCGTCCGCCGGGAACACAAGAGTTTTAAGCATTTGACGCTACATTGAATATCAGTATACTTTTGTCCAAACTGTAGTTTTCAAGGAACTGAATTGGAGGAACTATGAGTGCATTAATAGTGCGTCTGGAAAACATCCATATCGAGAACTTTCTAAGTCTGCACACCGTAGATTTTCCATTGAAACCATTGACAGTTTTGGTTGGCCCTAATGCTAGTGGAAAATCAAATGCATTGCGGGCGCTAGAACTATTAAAGAAAATGGTGATTATTGAAGATTTACCACCCGCAAACTATATACAGAATATGTTATGGGTTGGCGGCGCACAGGGGATCTTATTTGATTTACTCGTCACAGCACAAGATCAAACAGCACATTACAAAGTAGAACTACAACCTGTTTCTGATGCGCGCATAGCATCAGAGGAACTTATTGTTGAGAACGTGAAAGTAATTTCAGTTGAATATGGAAGAGGATTAGTCAAGGACGAAAACGGCGAAAATGAAATACCGTTTACATCAAAAAAACTCGCACTTAAATCAGCAGGTGATTATGGGAATAAACCAGTCACAAGTGCATTAACCAATTTTGTTCGTGATTGGGAATTCTATGACATACAACCGGATGTTATTAGAGGCGAAGGAGGAATCAAGTTTTTCATTGGCGATACAGTTATTGTTCAACGAGAGGATGAACATGGTGCTTTTGTCAATCGTTTGCTTGACTGGTATCGTAATGACCTTGAACGCTTTGAAGCTGTTCATACAGGACTAAAAGAGTGTAGTGGGATAGGCATAGCTTTGCAAAGCAATGGCGAAGACGAACTATATTTGCTTGAAGGTTATGAGAAACCTATTCCCTTGGAACGCGCTTCTGATGGCACACTGCGCTTGTTGGCATACCACGTGTTACTGAACTCGCCTGAATTGCCTTCGCTTATTGCTATAGAAGAACCGGAACGCAATTTGCATCCTGCTGTATTGAAACAAATAGGGAACTTGCTTGAGCGCCTGGCGGAAAGAACACAGGTGATTGTCACCACACATAGCTCTCAATTGCTAGACTCTTTCGACCCGGTTAATCTGGGAAAGCGTTTAGAGATTCTGTTATTGAGTAATCCTCCTGGTCAAGGGACGCAAGTTATGTCGTTACATCAAGTGCGGACTAATCATACCGCCATACAAGGATGGATGGAAGAATTTGGCATCGGCAGCGCCATTTTCGATAGCCAATTGCTTCAGGACATTCTGGCGGAGTGATAGCCTTATGCCAAGCGTGCGAATTTGGGCCCCAGAGTCCGATTATGATGAGCAAGCTGTGCGTTGCCTTGCTGAAAACGTTGTTGCCTATTTAGGTGCAGAGTTGCGGGTTTATACGGCGGGAGAAAGAGCCTATACAACCGTAGGGAGGAAAATCCGTTCGAATCCACACGTGCTCCTCATCGCCGCAGAACAATACCTTAAACAGAATGATTACCTCATTTTTGTAATGGACCGTGATAGTTCAGCTTCATTAGCCAAGCGCAGAACTGAACCTTTCTCCAAAATCAACCTGATTGAATCCGTTGTAAGCGCGGCGGAATTACAAGGACGTGTATTTCTCAGCCTGATGATTGAAGAGCTGGAAGCGTGGTTGCTCATTGATTGTTTCGGCATCTGTTGTTATTTTGCCAGCAAGGATTGTTCCGAACAAGCGCGAACTAAGCATAAAAAAACATTTGATCGTTTGGCTCATAAATGCCAACGCGGCAATACAGAACACATTACAGAGCCTGTACCTGGCGGAAAAAACGCTAAAGAGTATCTGGAGTCTTTCTCTGAAGCCATCATCCGCCAATCTAACCCGCATATTCGACATGATACGCTTGACAGAAATAAATATCACGAGCGACTCTCCCCAGAGCTGGCAAAGTGTATAGAGATTAATGCCGAGACTTTAGCGCGGAATCCGTCCTTCAAGCAATTCGCCGCGCTTTTGCAAAACTGCGCGGTTGCTCCCCAAACATCATCGCCATGATCGTGTCTCTCCCTTCCCCTTTTCTCCACATCTCCGATATTTACAAGACGTATGAAGACGCGCCGTTGCTGTGCGGAGCGACGTTTGGCGTGGAACGTGGGGAGATTGCCTGCCTGCTAGGACCGTCGGGCAGCGGCAAAACGACGCTGCTGCGCATCATCGCCGGGCTGGAGACGCCGGAACGCGGGACGGTCGCCATCGAAGGCGCGGACGTGACGGCGTTGCCCGCGCACCGGCGCGGCGTCGTCCTGATGTTCCAGGATTACGCGCTGTTTCCGCATCGCACGGTGGCGCAGAATATCGCCTTCGGTCTGCGGATGCGGCGGCACTCGCGCGCCGCCATCGCCGCGCGGGTCGCCGAGATGCTGGCGCTGACTGGCCTGGAGGACTTCGCCGACCGCGACGTGAACGTGCTCTCTGGCGGCGAGCGCCAACGGGTAGCCCTGGCGCGCAGCCTGGCCCCGCAGCCGCGCTTGTTGCTGCTCGATGAACCGCTCGGCGCGCTCGACCGCAACCTGCGCGAGCGGCTGCTCGAAGACCTGCCCGTCATCCTGCGGCGGGTCGGCGTCACCGCCATCACCGTGACGCACGACCAAGAAGAGGCGTTCGCCCTCTCGGACCGCGTCGTCCTGCTCAACGCAGGCCGCGTCGTGCAGACCGGTCGCCCGGAGACGCTCTACGACTGTCCTCACGATACGTGGGTGGCGCGCTTTCTGGGATTGGAGAACCTCTTCCCGGCGCGAGTACGCCATCCGCAGCAAGTGGAAGCGGCGTTTGGGGTGTTGGTTATGGCGGACGATGCGGCATTGCCGCAACCGGGTGCGGAAGGCCACCTGCTCATCCACCCGTGGGGCATCTACCTCGAAGCGGGGACAGTCAACACCTTCACCGCGCAGGTGACGCAGCGCGCGTTCCACGGCAGCTACTTCCGCCTCACGCTGGCTGTGAACGGCGGGACGCTGCGCCTCGACATCGCCTCCGGCCAAACGCCCCCCGCTCCCGGCGAAACCGTGCAAGGCTGGATCGACCCCGCCGCCCTGCGCTGGCTCCCCGCCTGACCCCGGCTACTCAGCCTACCAAACTCTGCTCCGAAGGGAACGGGTATAGTGCAAATTATTGGGAAGTGCTCGGGCCGGTCTCCGACCGTGCCCGCATAGCCCATTACCTGGGCCTGCGGTGGCGCGGTCAGAGACCGGCCACAGCAAGCTAAGTGGAATTCTCAGA
>DAOUAY010000363.1:0-3677 GCA_034432995.1 Anaerolineae bacterium
CGGGGTTAGTGTTAACGTCGGCGCGTGGGGTTGTCAGATTGGCGATGTCTGGCGGGATGGCGGCGGCGGCCACGTCGTAGGGCGCAGCGATGAAGGTGTTATGCAACCCCAGACCCCATAGCATATCGGTCACGCGCAATGCGCCGCTGTAGGCGTCCCCGCCGCCGATGTGGGCGAGCAGCAAGTTCGCGGCGGCATTGTCGCCTTCCGCAAACAACGTGTTGAGGCGGCCCGTCAGCGCGGCGTCGGGCGCGGCGTTGAGGGTGGTGTACGTCCCTACCGCGATGGCGATTTTCAGCGCGCCCGCGCCGGAAAAAGCGACGTCGCAGTTGTAGCAGAACTCCTGGCCCCGCCGCAGGTCTTTGGCGAAGAGGCCGACTACGCCGCTAAAGTCGCGCAACGCCGCATCGAGCGCCTGGCGTAGGATGTCGCGAGAGGCTTCGGGGGCGGGTTCGATGTCGACGACCAGATGGACCTCGCGGTCCTGCGGCGCGGCGGCGAGGATGCCTTTGATGAGCAGCGGCAGCGAGGCCTCGACGTCCAGCGTTGTCCCGTCTTGCGGCGGGCGGAACGTCCCTGCCTCCGATAGCAACACGGGCTTTTGCGGCGGATGGTCGTATTTCTGCGCCGTCCGCGCCAGGAACGCATCGACCCGCTCGCGGGAGTAGTGTACTACGGCGGTGACTTCCTGGGCCTCCGGTTCGCGTTGCAACACGCGATCGGTCAGGTAAGGGATGAATCCCTGGATGCCGCTGCGTGAGACGAGGGCAGCGTCCAGGTTTTGGCTGGTCGTCTCCAGATCAACCGACAATTCCACCATCTCCGGCAGTAACAGCGGCGTGAGTTTGCTGGCATAGTAAACCGTGATCGGCCTGGTATAGGCCTGGTTGACGGCGTCCAGAGCTTGCGCGCGGGTCATCCCGCCCATCGACAGCCCGTTGATGATCAATCCGGGCGGCAGCATCGTCTGGCTTGATTGCCAGGTGGTGTATAACCACGCGCCGCCGAGGATCACAACGGTCAGCAGGATGAACAGCAACCATGCAACTCCGTAATGCCTTTGCCTCAAACCAACCTCACTTTGACTCTATCCTACCCGGCCACAAAAGTCTCACGCGAGATCGCGTCGCGCAAACGCCTGCAGCGAACAAATGTCAGCAGATTGAGCAGATTAAGCAGATTTTTCATTCTTAATCCGCTAAATCCGCTTAATCTGCTGACAAATTCCTCTTTAATTGCGCAGGTCGAGATTTGTTGTAGTCTGGCGACGCCCCTGGAGACATCGCTAGTATAATGGAGTTGACAGGGACGTCAATCCACATTTTAGACAATAAAAAGAACCGGGCTATAATGATTTGAACGGGCGTAACAAACTGTATCTGGCGCATCATTCGCCATTCGCCATTCGCCATTTGCCATTCGCCATTTGTTATTCGCTATTCCCCATCCGGCTCTGTCATCCGATAGGGATCGAGCAAGGCAGCGAGCGTTTCCACGGGCAGCACGTTCCACGCCTCGGCGATCTCACGGACGGTTTTGCCGGTGGATTGGGCTGCTTTAGCAATCTCGGCGGCCTGGTCGTAGCCGAGTACAGGGGTCAGGGCCGTCGCCAACGCCAGGTTACGCTCGACGGTTTCACTGCACCGGTCGGCGTCGGCCTCGAGACCGGCAATGCAGCGGTCGGCAAAGACCTGCGTGGCGTTTGCCAGCAATGCGATCGCGTTCAGGATGTTGTGGGCGATGAGCGGCATCATCAGGTTCAGCTCGAAGTAGCCGCCCAACCCACCGAGCGTGATTGCCGTATCGTAGCCGATGACTTGCGCGCAGGCCATGATCACTGCTTCCGGGATCACCGGATTGACCTTGCCCGGCATGATCGACGAACCGGGCTGTACGGCGGGCAATTGCAGTTCCCGCAGGCCGTTACGCGGGCCCGAAGCCAGCCAGCGGATGTCATTGGCGACTTTGTGCAGACTTACGGCAATCGTTTTGAGTGCGCCGGAGGCTTCGACCAGCGCGTCGCGGGCGGCATTGGCCTCCACGTGATTGTGCGCTTCGACGAAGCCCGTCCCCAGCGCCGTATTGAGATGGGCGATGGCGCGTTCCGCAAAACCCGCCGGACAGTTGATGCCGGTGCCGACGGCCGTGCCACCCAACGGCAATTCCCGCAGGGCAGCAACGGCGCGCTGCGCCCGGAACGTCGCCTGCTCGATCTGCGCCGCATAGCCCCCGAAAACCTGCCCCAGCCGGATGGGTGTCGCGTCCTGCAAGTGGGTGCGCCCGGTTTTGACGATCGCATCGAACGTGATGGCTTTGGAGAGCAAAAGGGCATGCAAGTGCGCCAACGCTGGCAGCAGATCGTCACGCAGCGCCAGCGTCGCCGCCACGTGGATCACGGTGGGGATCACGTCGTTGCTGGATTGGCTCATGTTGACGTGGTCATTGGGGTGTACCGGCGACTTGCTCCCCACTTCACCGCCGAGCAGTTGGATGGCGCGATTGGCGATCACCTCATTGGCATTCATGTTGGTCGATGTGCCGGAGCCAGTCTGGAATACGTCGATGGGGAAATGCGCATCCAGGTCTCCGGCACTGACCTCATCGCAAGCCTGTGCGATGGCAGCCCATAAGCGCGGATCGAGGCGACCCAGGTCCAGATTGGCGCGCGCGCAGGCGTATTTGACCTGTCCCAGGGCCGCGATGAACCGGCGGCCGAAACGCTGCCCGGAGATAGCGAAATTCTCGACGGCGCGTTGTGTCTGCGCGCCCCACAACGCCCAGGCAGGAACACGGACTTCGCCCAGGGCATCACGCTCGATTCGGTCTGGTTCAGTGAGTAACATCGGGCATCATCTCCTAGAAAGTCGGGGCGGCAAGATTGCCGCGTCGTTAGTCCAATAGTCGCTTTCGTAAAGGCTAAGGTTTTACCTCACGCCAGCGCCGCAACGGTAAGACGATGACGCTGACTGCGCCGGCCAGGTTCAGGAGCATCAGCACCACGGGAATGCTCAGGCGCTGTCGGGCGCGGTTGACGAACGCGCGGTGTGTGCCCACGTAGACGATGTCGGCCCACACAGTTCCATCAGCCTCTTTCCCACCAACGACGATCACCGGTTCTCCAGGCGCGAGGTAATTCGCGGTATACAGCGGTTCTGGGAGATTGTTGGCGGCAGGCCAGGCCGAGGCTTGAAAATCGTTGTTGCGGATGATCACATCACCGCCGTCCAGCGTGATGCGCATGTTTTCCGGCACATAGCCGAGATTGCACGTCTCCTCGTCACAGGCGGTGTAGGCCGCGTAGTTCGCCAGCACCATCGGATTGTCGATGCTCACCATGCCGTCGAGGATCACCGGCTCGTCGACCGCAACATCCCCAAACGCGCCCATCGACTTCACCGCCGGAGAGATGGCCGCCGCCCACAAACTCCGCGCGCCGAGAAACGCGAGGAAGGCATTCCCCAGGAAAACCACACCAAATGCAATCAGGAAGTAGCGCAGCGGTTTGAAATCTGCCCGCGTCGCCGCCCGCCGTAAGGGGAAAGCGTAAAGCAAACCCCACAATAAGGCAACGAACAGAAAAATAAAGACGTTGATCGCCATCCGTCACTCCGTCGAAAATAGTCTTGCTTCAACGCTTAAGGCGGATCACAATCCGCCGTCCCCGCAGCGCCGGGTGA
>DAOUAY010000364.1:0-5078 GCA_034432995.1 Anaerolineae bacterium
TCCACGATATCGGGGGTACTGCTCGCCAGTCCCGAGCCGGCGACGTTGATAGTGTAAGCATTATCCCCGGCAGCCGCGTATGTCGCGCTGCGCAGCGTTCCACCGCCGCCGGCCTGCACCTGCGCACCGCAGCCCAGCAACAGGCCAATCATCCCCACTGCGGCCAACACCAATAAACCTGTACGAACCTTCTTGCTAAACATTGTTTTCCTCCGTCATTCTTAGAATATGTGAGAGTTCATCCTCACAGCCATTATGACGCCGGAAGTCAACAAGAAGTTCCCATAGTGGGGTCTATTTATTCCCCATTTTCTGTAAAGTAAACATCAAGCAACGGGGTCAGGTGGGTGTCGGTGTGGGCGCGGACGGCGGCGAAGAAGTCAGCGCGCGTGGCGATGCGACCCTCGTTGGCCTCGCGGTAAGCTTTGACGAAGGCGAAGAAATCAGCGTCGCCCATCAGCGCGCGCAAATCACCCATGAAGCGTGCGCCTTGTGCGTAGAGTTGATCGATGTACGAAGCTGTGTCATCGAAGTCGTAGACGGTTCTGTCGAGCGCGCCGCCCCGATTGCGGCTGCCGATGTGATGCCGCCACCACCACTCGACGAAATCCGGGTAGTAGCGTTCGTAGAAGAGCACTTCGCTGTATTTGGCGAAGGATTCATCCAGCCAGGGTTCGTGGACTTGATCGTTGCCCACCGCCCCGAACCACCACTGATGCGCGATCTCGTGCGCGGTGAGGCTGACCAGTCCGGCAGCAGGGGTTTCCTGGTACCCTTCGTAGGCGCGGCTGCTCATGCTGATCAGGCCGGAGTATTCCATCGCGCCGTAGTAGGCGTTCTGGGCGATCACCAGATTGGTGTAGGGGTAGGGGCCGTAGAGTTCCGTGTACAGCGTCAGGGCTTGCGATGCCGTTTTCAGCACGGCCTGAGCCGCGACGCCGTACTCTGGCAGAAAGTAGACCTGCACCGGCGTTGACCCAGCTACGGCGCGGATCACCCGGTATTCGGGGCTGGCGAGGAAGGCGAACGCGCGCGCCCGGTCGAGCCGGTAGCGCCGCACCTGCCCCTTCTGGCTGATGAAGCCCGGCGCCGCGACGATGACGGCGGTATCGGTGCGCAGGGTCACGTCATAGTCGGCGACGCCATAGATGTTCGGGTCACCGATCAAGACATATTCCCACGTCTGCCAACCTTCCCCTGCGCGGTAAGGAACGAGTGTGGGATGCCAGTCGCCGGCCTGGATCAGCCGTTCGTCCGCGCCGAGATTGCCCAACGGCAGCCAGGTATTGACATCCACCGGTGGGATGGCGAGGGTGAATTCCAGCGCCACGGCTACGGCCTCCCCTGGCGCAATGGCGACCGGCGTTGCGACGCGCAGCATCGTGCTCGACAGCACCGTCGTCGCGGGGAAGCTTTCCCAGGTGGTGGTGATGGTCGCCGTGCGCAGCGTAAACACGCCCGGTTGGTAAGCCGGTGGGACGGCAAAGACGAGTTCGTTCCAGGCGTCAGGGCTGTCGTTGACGAGTGTGATCTGCTGCATCACCGTCATGCGTTTGTCGGCGTAGTTGAGGGTGATGGTCAACCCGACTTGTGGGATGCCGTCCTCCGGCGGTGTGACGAGCGGTGCGGGGGTAGCGGTGAATGTCGGAGAAGGAGAAGGGGAGAGGGCCGGTGAGTGTCGCGGGGTGCGAGTTGGGGCACGGGTGCGGGTGACGTGGGGTGTCCCCGGCGCAGCCGGTGTCTGATCCCCGGCAAGCAAGCAGGCCGTCAGCAGCAAAACGACACACAGCATTCCTGCTGCCGTCAGCAGCTTCTTCGACGCGGATGAAGACATCCGATTACCCCGTCAGCAAATAGATGGCCACCAGTGAAAGGAGGATGCCGCACACCTGCCGTAGCGTCAGCGCCTCCTTCAGGACGAGGACTGCCAGTAGAATCACCCCGATCGGATACAACGCCGTTACCGGCACGACCACCGATGCCTTGCCCTCGGTCAGCGCCATCAACAGGAATTGCGTGCCCACCACACCGGCAATCCCCGCGAGCATGGAGAATGTGATGCCCTTGACCTGCACCGGCAGTCGAAAGCGCAACGTCGCCAGAATCACCAATGCCCCGGCGACACTCCCCAGGGTTTGGTAAACCATGGCGCTTTTGGGATCCAGGTAATCGCTGGCGAGTTTTGGGAAAAATCCCCAGAAACCGTATATGGCCGTGGCCGTCAGCGCGTAGATCAACCACTTGGGCATAGAAAACTCCTTGAAAGTAGTCTGGAAGTCTTTAGTCGATAGTCATTAGTCCTGTAGTCGTTGTCGACGGCCGCAACGCGCCGAGAAAGTCCTTGCCTCCCACACGGGCAATGGTATAATCTCAACGTCAACGCAATTGACATAGTATTGACTCGACCAGACGTCGTCATTATACCCTACACATCCGACTATGCGACTACCAGACTGACGACAACCTGACTATTTTAGGAGACGAACATGATCGATGATCTATTGAAACTGCTACCGCAGATCGTGACGGTTTTGACGCTGGTGACGGCGGTGTTTTTGACCAGCGTGTGGATTGGGATGGTGCTGTGGACCTTCCGCGACATTCGCTCGCGCACGCGCGACATCATCGTGCAGTTGCTGGCGACGATTATGGTGGGGATTCTGACCTTGCCGGGGTTGATCATCTACTTCCTCATCCGTCCACGGGAGACGCTGGCCGAAGCCTACGAGCACGCGCTGGAACAGGAGGCGCTGCTGCAAGCCATCGAGGAGCCGGAAGCCTGTCCTTCGTGCGGGGGCAAAGTGCGCAGCGATTTTCTCTATTGCCCGTACTGCCACACGCAACTGCGGAAGTCCTGTATCGTCTGTGACAAAGTCCTGCAACTGGACTGGAATCTTTGTCCCTACTGCGGCGCTCCGCAGGGCAGCCACGTCGTCGAGCCGGTGATGGATCGTGAAGTGCAGATGCCCGTCGCGCCAGCACCGCAATTGTAACTCGCTCAGACGATAAAACCCCGATTTCTCGAAGAAATCGGGGTTTTTCTTTGTATCTGTAGTAGTCAAGATGATCTTGCGATCACGAATCGAAGAATCGTACACGGATTTCACGGATTCTACGGATTTTTAGGGAAAGAAATCCGTGTTTTCCGTGGTCATCCGTGTACCAAAATTGCAATATGCTTCTGCCCAGTACAGTTTTTCTTTGTATCACGTGCCTGAGGGACGTATGTCTTCCGCGCGGACAGTATGAATTTTGACCATATTCGTGACGCCGTGGAAGGTGAAGGGGATGCCCGCCGTCAGCACCACGTGGCTGCCGACAGTGGCATACTTCTGTGTCACCGCGCCATACACCATGATCTGGATCATTTCGTCGGTATCGTTGAACGGGGCGACCACCGCCGGGACTACGCCCCAGACCAACTGCAAGCGCCGGGCCGTGGCCTCGAAGGGGGTGATGCCCAACAGCGCCATGTGTGGTCGATGCCGCGCCACCATGCGCGCTGTGCGCCCGGACTCCGTCGAGGTGATGATGGCCGCTGCGTGCGCCGCCTCCGCCAGCGCCACCGTCGCCCGGCTGATCGCGCTAGAGATAAGGCCCGTGTCTGCACGGGCCGTGTCTGCACGGGCCGTGTCTGCACGGGCCGTGTCTGCACGGGCCGTGTCGGGGGCGTCGATGGCTTCTTTCGCCATATCCAGCAGTTGGTTGTAGGGGAAATGCGGAGAACCTTCCACGCTCTCCGCAATTCTCGCCATCATTTGCACCGCCTCGACCGGATATTTGCCCACCGATGTTTCGCCGGAGAGCATCACGGCATCGCTGCCGTCGAGGATGGCGTTGGCAACATCCGAAGCCTCTGCGCGTGTGGGGCGCGGGTTCCCAATCATCGATTGCAACATCTGCGTGGCCGTGATCACCGGTTTCCCCAGACGATTGCACAGGTGGATGATCTCCTTCTGCGCCAGCGGAACCTGTTCGGGACAAGTCTCTACACCCAGGTCGCCGCGCGCCACCATGACGGCGTCGGCGGCGCGGGCGATGGCCTCGAGATCGTTCAATGCCTCGGGCTTCTCGATTTTGGCGACGATGCCGGGTGTATGGTGCGGATTTTCACCCGCCTGTCGTGCTTCAGGGGTGCAGGCGTGCGCATTGAGGTAGTCCTCCAACACCCGCACGTCATCCGCCCGCCGGACAAACGACAGCGCCAGGTAATCCAGCTCCAGCTCCAATGCCAGCAGCGCATCCTGTTTGTCTTTCTCGGTGAGCGCGGGGATTTTCAGCGGCGCGCCCGGCAAGTTGACGCCCTTGTTCGAGGTGAGCAGGCCGCCCACGCGCACGCGGCAGCGCAAACGCGTCGGAGTAACGGTGAGGACTTCCAATTCCAACGCGCCGTCGTCCAGCAGAATTTGATTGCCGGGTCGCACGTCAGGGATGATGTCGGCGTGCGGGAAAGGGATTTCCGTGTGCAGGTCTTGCGCCGGGTCTGCCGTCAGCGTGATTTCTGCGCCTTCCACGAGGCGGATGCCTTCCGGCGGCAGCGCGCCCACGCGGATTTTGGGGCCTTGCAGGTCGCCCAGCAACGCTACGTAGCAGCCCTCTTCGGCGGCGACGCGGCGCACCAATGCGGCGGTCTGGCGTTTGTTCTCGGCGGTCCCGTGCGAGAAGTTGAGCCGGGCCACCGTCATGCCGGCGCGGATCATCCCGCGCAAGATTTCAGGGGATTCGGTCGCCGGGCCGAGCGTACAGACGATCTTGGTCAGGGGCATCGCGGTCTCCTTTCGAAACAGTCAACGGCTTGAACGGATGAAACGGATTATATCTGATTTCTAAAAACAAACCCGGTACGTTGGATGTACCGGGTTTGCGATGTGTGAAACGGGGCTTACTTCGTCTCGCGGTAGATGACGTGCTTGCGCACAAAGGGATCATAGCGGCGCATTTCCAACCGCTGCGGATCGTTGCGGCGGTTCTTCTCCGTGAGATACATGTGCCCGCTTTCGGTGCTCTTCATTTTGATCAAAACCCGAACGCCCTTTTTCTTCGCCATAATGCCACCTCCTGACTTTGTCCCACAAGCC
>DAOUAY010000365.1:0-4015 GCA_034432995.1 Anaerolineae bacterium
TTATTCACAAGGAGGTGATGTCCGCGTAGGAAGTTCTCTTACGGTTATAGTGGCACTTCGTCACCAGAATATACCCATCCGTTTGGAGAAAGGAAAAGACTATGTTCGATGAAAAATCACTGCGAGAATTGGCCACGATCGAAGCGGGTGGCCCGATTTTGAGCCTCTACTTGAATGTTGACCCCACCCAGCACGCCGCCGAAGAGTACCGGTTGGCGCTGCGTGAAATGCTGAAACAGGCCGAGGGCCTGGTCGATGACAGCGACATCAACGCCGTCAAACGCTACGTTGATCTGGAGTACAACTGGTCTGGACGTGGTCTGGTGATGTTCTCGCGCCAGGCCGAGGGGATTCGGTATGTTTTTCCATTGGCCGTCCCGGTGCGCAACGGGATCACGGCAGCGCGCAAACCCTACATTTCGCCGCTGGTGGAGCTGGATGGCTTTTACGGGCGTTATGCTGTCGCCCTGGTGGACCGGCAAGGCGCGCGTTTCTTCCTGTTCCATATGGGCGAGTTGGTCACGCAGGAAGGCGCAGTCGGCGAGGATGTGCGCAACGTCCGCCGGGGACGCGGCTCCTCGGTGGTGGGCATGCGCGGCGGCTCGCAAGCATCGGGCCGCAAAGAAGCGGCGCTGGTGCAGCGCAATCTACGCGATGCGGCGGCGGCGCTGGTCGATTTCTGCCAGGAGCACCATCCACGGCGCTTACTCCTGGCCGGCGCCGAGCATACGGTCGCGCAGTTCCGCGAGTTTTTGCCGGTGAAATTTCAGGATATCGTGGTGGGAACGTTCAATGCCAATATGGAAGCCGGCGAGAACGAGATTCGCGATCTTGCCTTCGATATTCTCAAAGGGCTAGAAGACCAGCGACGGCGCGAGTTGGTCGAGGCTGTTGTCACCGCCGCCGCCAAGGGGATGAACGGCGTGATCGGGCTGGATCAAACGCTCAGTGTCACGCACGAGGGGCGCACGCAGGTTCTGGTCGTCGAGCGTGATTTCCACGCGCCGGGTTATCGCTGTGAGAGCTGCGGCTATCTGACGACGCAGCCACTGGGAAAATGCATCTTTTGCCAGGGCGCTATCGTGGAGATCCCCGACGCCGCCGAAGCCGTCATCAGCCAGGCGGTGGAGAAGGGCGGCGCCGTGGAAGTCGTCGACAACGGCCTGTTGAATGGCGCGCGCATCGGCGCGTTGCTGCGCTACTAGACGCTATACCTTGAGCAACAACAATCCCCCCGTATCTCTGGGGGGATTGTATTTTCTCTGTTTGGAGCGGATCGCCAGATCCGCGGGCCTTGCGCACTACACCGGGATCCGACGATCCCTGGCAAGCAAAAACTGGAGACTATCTGACTAACGACGATCTGACTCCTGTAAGGAGAAGTCAATGCCCGAAGACCCGCACAAACCTACCGACATGCGCGCTTATCGCCGTCAGACCGAGCGACGTCTGGTTATCGCGGTAATTCTCGCGCTGGCGCTGATCGGCAGCGTCGTGATTGGCCTGGTCTACGGCTGGCCTGCCGTGTTTACTGGGCTGCTTTGTTTGCTGCCCGGCGCCGGCGTTTTCTTGCTCTTGTGGATCGTGTTGTCCGTTGTCGAGCGCCTGAGCCGCGACCTATAACCATCCCCGCAGCCGCATCGCCCGTTCGACGCTGGCAATCGCCACCCAGTAGGCCGCGTCGCGCATGTACAATTCCTTCTCCCGGGACATCGCCAGGACCGCTTTGAAGGCGCCTGCCATCTTCTGATCCAACTTCGCCAGAACCTCTTCTTCGGGCCAGTAGTAGTTCATATCGTTCTGCACTTGCTCGAAATAGGAACATGTCACCCCGCCGGCGTTGCACAGGAAGTCCGGGATGACGAAGACCTTGCGCTCCTTGAGCACCGCGTCGGCTTCCAGCAGCGTCGGACCGTTAGCGCCCTCGGCGAGGATCTTCACCTGCTTGCTGATGTGGCGCACATTGTCGCCGGTGACGACGCCCTCCACCGCTGCCGGGATGAGCACGTCCACATCTTTGCTCAGCCATGCATCGCCGTCTTCGATGCTGTAACCGGCGGCCTTGGCCTTCTCTTTATCCACCGTGCCGTATTGATCGGTGATGCTTTGCAGGAAGTAGGGGTCGAGGCCCTCCTCCTTAGTGAACGTGTACGCGGTGCGATCATCGCGGTCCCAACACGAAACGCAAATGACCCGCCCGCCCAGCATCTCGATGAACGTCTGGGCTGCGTACTGCGCCACGTTGCCGAACCCCTGGATCGAAGCTGTGCGCCCCGCCGGTCTCATCCCCAGATGCTTCATCGCCTCGCGGACGGTGACAACGACGCCGAACCCGGTCGCCGCGGTGCGTCCCAACGAGCCGCCCCCGCCCACCGGTTTGCCGGTGATCACGCCCGGCACGTATTCGCCGCGCAGCTTGGAGTACTCGTCCATCATCCAACCCATCATCTGCGGCGTCGTGCCCACGTCGGGCGCGGGGACGTCGTTGCGCGGGCCGAGGTTCTTCCAGATCGCGTCGATCCACTCGCGGCATAGGCGTTCCTTCTCGCTGGTCGAGAGCTTCGACGGGTCCACCACCACGCCGCCCTTCCCGCCGCCGAGCGGGATGTCGGCCACGGCGCACTTCCACGTCATCCACGTGGCGAGCGCGCGCACGGTATCTAGCGTCTCGTTCGCCGCGAAACGGATACCGCCCTTCGCCGGGCCGCGCGCGTCGTTGTGTTGCACGCGGAAGCCGAAGAACACCTTGATCGAGCCATCATCCATCCGCACCGGCAGTTGGAAGCGGAACTCGCGCAGCGGCCAGCGCAGCATCTCGCGCACCGCCGGTTCCAACCCCATCTGCTCGGCGACCTGATCGAACTGCGCCTGTGCTAATTTGAAAGGATTTATTTCTTCATGTTTAGCCATGCCACTCTCCTTGATGTGATATGCGTTATTCACTGGAGGTTGGCGTTTTCCGATGAATTGCCAGCGTCCAGTTTTGTTTTTGTAAGGTTTCAGCTTTCAGCTATCAGCCCTCAGCTATCAGCGATCAGCGTTCAGCTAACCGCTGAAGGCTGACAGCTAATTGCTGACGGCTATGTCCTTCGTTCCAACGTTTGCTGCAACAAGCGCCGTGTGTCCTGGGGATTGGCTTTGCCCTGCGAAGCCTGCATCACTTGCCCCACCAACCACCCCAGCAGGTTCGTCTTGCCGTCGAGATACTGCTGCACCTGCGCGGGATGCGCGTCCAATGTGGCTTCGATGAGCGCGGTGAGCGCGTCGGCGTCCGAAATCTGCGTCAGTCCCAGGCGGCGGACGGCGTCCTCCGGCGTTTCGCCCGTCTCGCACATCGCGCCGAGCGCCGTCTTCGCCGCCGTCACGCTGACCGTTCCCTGCTGCACGAGCGCGAGCAGCGCCGCCAGGCGCTCCGGCGGCGTCTTGCAGGCGTCGATTGGTGTACCGGTCGCGTTCAAAATGCGGAACAGTTCTCCGCCGACCCAGTTGGCGACGTCCTGCGCAGCGACGCCCTGCGCGCGCGCGATCCCAGCAGCCGTCTCGAAATAATCGGCGACGCGCCGGTCGCTCACCAGTAGCGCCGTGTCGTAAGGGCGGATGCCGTATTCGGCCATCAGCCGGCGCTTTTTCGCCAGCGGAAGTTCGGGCACGCGCGCCCGCAATACCTCGATCCACTCCGGCGTGATTTCCAGCGGCGGGATATCCGGCTCAGGGAAATAGCGATAGTCGTGCGCCTCTTCCTTACTGCGCTGTGGATACGTTCGTCCGGCGACTTCATCCCACCCCAATGTTTGTTGGACGACAGTACCGCCGCCCGCCAACACCGCTTTCTGACGCTCGATCTCGTAGACGACACTCGAAGCCAGCGCGCGGAACGAGTTGAGGTTCTTGATTTCGGTGCGCGTCCCCAGCGTCGTCGCTCCTTTTGGGCGGATGCTGACATTGGCCTCGAAACGCATCTCGCCCTTCTCCATATCGCCGGCGTTGATGCCGAGGTAGATCAGCACGTCGCGCA
>DAOUAY010000366.1:0-8403 GCA_034432995.1 Anaerolineae bacterium
ACCCGACTCTACCGGCAGTTGGGTGTGGGGAATCGCTTGGAGGCCATCGCTCACGTGATGCAGCAGCCGGAGCGCCTGGCGCTCTCCGGGGCGCAGGCTGCACGCGAGTGTGATGGCCCTGTGGCGAACACGCCCAACATCAACCTGTTGTTGGTCGATGACAATGCCCGGTATCGCAATCGTCTACGCCAGATGGTGGCCCGCGCTCACCCGCAGGCCACCATTTACGAAGCTGATGGCAATCGCACCGTGGTCCAGCTTATCAAGCGTGCGACTATTCATCTGGCGCTGGTGGATGTCGTACTGGGCGACGAGAGTGGCATTCAGTGCGCGCGCACGATGCATACGCTCTCGCCAGCCACGCGCATCGTCCTCATCAGCGCCTATCCCGATGCGGAATTCCATCGCAGCGGACTTGAGGCCGGTGCGTGCGCTTTCCTCGATAAAAAGAGCCTCGATATTCTCACGTTACGCCAGATTATCGGCGACATCGCAGCGTTGTAGCGCTTCGTATGGCGCGTGAGTGCCGTTCTAGCGCGAGTATGCCCGCAGCACCAACGGCAAGTAGATTGCGCGACTCCCCACTGTCGTGGTCAGGCTGTCCGTATCGCCCCAAGCATCTGGCGCGCTGATGCTGACGTGGTTAATCAACTCCCCAGAGGCGTTTGAGTTCACCGTTGTAGTGATGACGATGGTCCCCGTTGCCCCTGCGTTTAACGTCGGAATGTTCCACGCGTATTGTTGCCCGACGTTAGTATCAGGCGCCGGGGTGGCGCCGACGTAGGTGACGCCCGTGGGGAGCGTGTCGGTGAGAACGACGCCGCTTGCCGCTGCAGTGCCTTTGTTGCGGTAGTTCAGCGTGTAGATGAGCGCCTCACCCGGATAGACCTTATCTGCACTGCCCGTTTTCTTTACATCCAGAATGACGCCCTCGGTGACGACCTGGGTCGCCCACAGCGCCTGTACGGACGTGTGCGTCGGCGCGTTCAGCGAAGCCGTGTTGGTGATAACCCCCGCGTCTGCTGGTGCGGTAGTGATCAGGGTGACTTGCCACGACGCACCCGGCGCCAGCGTTCCCACTGTCCATTTGAGTATAGGCGGCGTGGCTGCTGCGGGCGGGACCGAGGCGCTCACCAGCGTCACGCCGGAGGGTAGCACGTCGATGAGTTCGATGTTGGAGTAGGCCACGGGGCCGGTGTTCTCGCAGCGCAGCGTGTAATCTAGTTCGCCTTCGCCGAGTGCGGCAACGTCGCCGACTTTGGTCAGGCGTAAATGGCTGGTAGCCGGCACGGTCGTGATCAACAGCGAGTCCACCGTGGGTGTGACGCCGTCAGCCGTGACCAGAACCTGGTTGTTCAACCCTGCGTAGCCCGACAGCACGCGTACCCGCACGTTGATAGTGGAGAGTGCTGTCGTTGGTCCGACGGATGGCGCGGTGAACAGTAGGATGCCGCCGGCGCTGGACACAGGCGCGGGCGACGCCGAGAGGTATTGCGCGCCGGCCGGCAGGAAGTCGTACACCCGCACGTTGAAGGCTTGTGATCCCACTGCCGTGTTGCCATAGGCGACGGTGTAAGTCACGATGTCGCCGGGTCGCGGAGTAGTGTTGTCCGCTGTTTTGTCGATGGTGAGCACCGGGTTGCCGATGGGGCTTTGAAAGAGCAATGGTCTTGGCAAAGCCGCACCCGCCTCCGACTGTTGCGGCAGGCTCAGCCCAACGACAAACAGCATCCCGACGATGGCGAAGGTGAAGACGGTGCCCCACTTCGGGGGCGCCCACTTCGTGGTGGATACAGGGTGATTCACACGTTCATCTGACATAGTCACCTCCTCATACTGGGTTTATAGGTCGAACATCAAAGGCCGGATTCACCGGCGGGCATTTTGTGCGCCAGATAGCGGCGCAAAGCAGCGCTGCGTGTGGTCGCCATCACCGCACAGGCTGTGACAACGGGGACAATAACCGATGTGGGTAATTGATCCAGAAACATATCGGGGGCTAACTGCCCATTGAACATCGACTCGGCGAGTTCAAGCAGGCGCTGGCTCTCCTGCATCCCCAGGTGGTGATAGATGAACAACGACAGGGGCGAATTACTCATATCGAAGCTTGACGCACTGGCGCGTCCGTAGGCCAGCAGGCGAAAGATCAGTGAATCCTCTTCCTCCAGGCAGGAGAGGGAAGGCAGCGGCAAAAAGTCTTCCATACGCGCATAATCCTTGTCGGCGGTGTCGATGTCGCCCATGAAGAGGGCCATCGGCGCATCGCCGCCGCTCAGTTCGGCTAATGCCTCGAGAATGGCGGCGGTCAGCAGTTTGATATCCAGATACTCACGCGCAGTGCGGAGGTTCTGGTGCGCCAATCTCACCATCTCGGCGTAGACTTCCAGTGGAGGCGTATCGCGGTGGCGGTTGAAAATTACGTTTGGATCGAGGAAGTTCAAAAATCCGCTCATTTTTTGCAGCGCCTGGCGGTAACTTCGGATTGAATAAATGCCCTTGAGCCGCAACGAGGGATTTGTTTCAGGCAGTAGTAACCACGTCCCGTCCAAAAAAATCGCCGTATCTTTTTCAGCGAAACTCGCCACATCGCGGTTGGAAAGCGCAACGGCCATTTCGACTGTCTGTGCGATCTCTTCCGCAGACATCCCGTACTGATGCCGGGCATTGATGGCGGTAAGCCGGTGTACGAGCACGTCGGTAGGGCTTTCGCCCTGTGCATTGATGCCGCGAAACGGGATCGTCGCTTCGATGCAGGCTGTAGCCTTGAGTAGATCCCGCACGTTGACGATCCCTGTGAGGCTTTTATTCATCGTCAGTGCACTGAGAAACTCGTTTTGCCCGCCGAGCGCTGCCAGCCGTTGTCCTGGCTGGAAGGCGAAGACCTCCAGGGTGCGCGCAAATGCAGTGTCGTCCGGGTCCATAGTCGTTGTGAGGAACAACTGCCCGTTTTCCTCGCGCAGGTAGGGGGCGATGAGCGTCTGGATTTCAGGGATGAAGCCTTCGTCGACCTGGTAGTAAACGATGTCGTGATACAACGCCGCAAGCGCCTGGATCGGGGTGGATGCATCCGAGAGGGAGAAAATGTGTTCTGGCGTGTGGAAGTAGCGGGCCTGCACCGTCATAGCTCTGTGAACCATGATCGCCAGCCCTTCCAGTTGCAATAGATCGATATTGGCGCGCAAGCCTTCGAGCGTCTCTTTGAAGAGTTTTATCGTCTTTTGGATCGTCCCGATTTCCATACCTCTTCCTTTCAGGGAATGAGCGCTGTATTTACCTCTTGCCAGGTTAGTCGACACTGAATCAGGGCGTGCAGGTTATCCCTATTCTACACTAATTTGGCGGAAAATGCACAATTGCTCACTTCGTTATCTGCGGTATACTTGGAAGCGTAGCGGCTTTGACGCCGCGACCTCTGGCGAGCGAGGAAAGGAGACCATGAAAGCAACGATCGTGGAAGAAACCCATACCCGTCTGGTGTGGGAGATCAGCACCTCACTTCTGTGGATTGTGCTGGGACTGTTCCTCGGCGGACTGTGTATCGCCGTGTTCCTTGTCCTCGTCCCGTTGACGCCGCGGTGGGATCTGGCGGGTGCAGTGCTGGCATTCGCTTTGGGGGTTGCAGTCTTGCTGGCGCTGACTACACCGCTCGCTGAGCGTGGCGAATTGGAGCGTACCCTGGATGGCGGAAGCCTGGCGCGCGTCCGACAGTGGCTGTTTTTCGGTCAACGTTCCACGTGGCAGGCGCAACTGGATTCCATCGTCGGTTTTCGCCCGGAGGTGCGGACCTTCGAGGACACGGGTGAGCAGACCTACACGCGCTCGCGGTTGTGGACATTCCTCACGGAGAACGACCCCTTGCCGATAACCGACTGGCTCGACGCGCCGTTCGTTCGCACCCTCGGCGAGTCGCTGGCGAAAGTCGGGCGGTGCACCTTTGAACCCGAATGAGCCGTAAGAGTAAGCTTTATCGTCTCGAAGGCGTTGTCCTAAACCGGCGTGACTACGGCGAAGCGGACCGCGTCGTGAAATTGCTCACCGCCGAAGGCAGCGTGGATGTGCTGGCGAAGGGTATCCGCAAGCCGCGCTCGCGCAAGGCTGGCCACCTGGAGCTTTTTGCCAGGACGCAGGTGTTGGTATCGCGGGTCACAGGCTCGTGGGACATCGTCAGCCAGGCGGAGGCGGTGCAGATGCGCGCGCATCTGCAAGAGGATTTTCACCTGGGCACGTATGCGCGCTACGTCGCCGAATTGGCGATCCGCTTTTTCGAGGGAGAAGCCGAGCCGCAGTTGTATGCGCTGGTGGACGACGTCCTTGCGCGGTTGGACAGGAACACCACCCCCGAACTGTTGACGCGCTGGTACGAACAGCAATTACTGGCGCTGGCAGGTTTTCGCCCGGAGTGGGGAACGTGCGTTGGGGAGCGGGGCGGCGATCTTTGTCACACACTACTGCGTCCCCGTGCCGACGATCAACGACCCTATGGCCTCGACCTGGAGCGCGGCGGCGCGGTGTGTCACGAGTGTTTCGCGTCCGATACACGCGCGCACACGGTGCGCCTGCTGTCGCCGAGTGCGCTCTCGTGGTTGCAGACCCTACAGCGTCGCAGCTTCGACGACGTGATGCAATTCGCTTTACCGGAGCGCACCGCCAAAGAACTAGAGCAGGTGATGGAGCAGTATATTGCCTATCACCTGGAACGCCGCCCGGCGGCGCTACGGCTGCTGCACGATAGTCGAGGATAGGTGTCTGTCAATGGATTGAACGGATTTCGACGGATTTTTGTCTGATTCCGTGTGTTCCGTGTGTTCCGTGGTCTATTGTCGCAGGTGACTTATGACGAATGTTGTGGATTGGTTATTGGCAGGCGAGCCGTGGGTGGCGTACCGCGCATGGGTAGACCTGCTGCGCCAACCAGAGAATGAGTCGCAGGTTGTGACGGCGCGGCAGGCGATGCTCGCGCATCCGCAAATTCAGGCTTTGCTGACGGAATTGGCGGCGTGGCCCGGCCCGCCGCTGAAGCGTCACAATGACGCGAGTCATCTGCTGCACAAGCTGGCGTTCGTCGCGGATTTGGGTCTGCGCGTGGGCGATCCCGGCGTTGATGACATCGTTGCGCGCGTGCTGGCGCACCAGTCCGCGCAGGGGCCGTTTCAGGTCGTGGTCAACATCCCCACGCACTTCGGGGGCAGCGGCAAGGATGAGGCGAATTGGGCGCTGTGCGATGCGCCGCTACTGCTTTATGCGCTCGTGAAATTCGGCTTGGGCGATGATGCGCGAGTGCAGGCGGCGGTGGAGTACCTGGCGAGTCTGGTCCGCGACAATGGCTGGCCCTGCGCCGGTGCGCCGGAAATGGGCAAGTTTCACGGCCCAGGACGGGCGAGCGATCCGTGCCCCTACGCCAACTTGCTCATGCTCAAGCTGCTGGCGGAACTGCCCGCGTGGCGAGATTCCGTGGCGGCGCACACTGGCGCGGAGTCCGCACTCGCGCTGTGGGCGCAGCGCAAAACGTGGCGGCCCTATCTCTTTGGAATGGGAACGGACTTCGCCAAACTCAAAGCGCCGCTGATCTGGTACGACATCCTGCACGTCCTGGACGTGCTCACGCGCTTCCCGTGCCTGTGGGACGATCCACGCTTGCCGGAAATGATCGCTGTGGTGGTTACAAAAGCCGATGCTGATCATCGCTTCACGCCTGAATCGATCTGGATGGCTTGGAAGGGCTGGGACTTCGGCCAAAAGCGCGCGCCCTCGCGCTGGCTGACGCTACTCGTTGTCCGTATGTTGGAGCGAATCTCTACCACGAATCTTCACGAATCTACACCAATGTTTTCTATTCGTGGAAATTAGTGTAGATTCGTGGTTGATCTTGGAGGATTGGATGGAAATAGAGCCGTTTTTCGCGCCAGATCAATATGTCACCGCCGAATTCACCATTCGCAGCTACGTGCCTGGCGATGGACCGCTGCTGGCGGAGGCGGTCAATGGCTCGTATGAGCATCTGACGCGCTTCTTGCCGTGGGCCAAGCCGCACACTGACGAGACTGAGGCCGAACAAACCGTCCGGCGCTTTCGCGGCGAATATCTGCTTTCCACGAATTTTGTCTTGGGCATCTTTTCCCCCGACGGGAAACGGCTGTTGGGCGGCTCCGGTTTTCATTTGCGCGAGGGCAAACTGGACAACCGCGCCGCCGAAATCGGCATGTGGATTCGCGCCGAGGCCGCGCACAAAGGGCTAGGGCCGCGCGTGCTGCGCGCCATCCTCACCTGGGGCTTCAGCGAATGGCCCTGGGAGCGCCTCACCTGGCGCTGCAACGAGGAAAACGCCGCCAGCCGCCGCGTCGCCGAAAAAGCCGGTATGCAGCTCGAAGCTCGCTTCCGCGCCGCCGTTCGCCAACCCGACGGCACACGCGAAACCACCCTGGCTTTCGCCGCGCTGAAAAGTGAGTGGGGGATTGGTAATCGGTAACTGGTAATCGGTAACTGGTAACTGGTAATCAGTGATTAGGCTTCATTCGCTGATTCTTTGATTCGCTGATTCTTTCATTCGTAATTCGCAATTCGCAATTCGTAATTCGCACAGGAGGCTACAGATGGACGTTTTCGAAGCCATTCGCACCCGGCGCAGCGTGCGCGCGTTCACGGGGGAGGCGATCCCGCGTGAGGATTTGGAGAGGATTGTGGATGCCGGACGGCTTGCCGCATCGGGCAGCAACAAGCAGCCGTGGGAGTTCATCGTCGTCACCGACCGGGCGATGATCGAACAGTTGAAAACCGCTTCGCAGTGGATGGAGAACGCAGCCGCAATCATCGCCGTAGTGATGAACCCGGAGTCTCGCTGGTGGATTGAAGACGGGGCCGCCGCCGTGCAGAATATGCTCCTCGCCGCCACCGCACTCGGCTACGGCTCGTGCTGGCTCGAAGGCTACACGCTCCGCAACGAGGACGCCTTCAAGACGCTGCTTGGCGTCCCGGCGGAGAAGCGCCTGATGACGCTGGTGCCGGTCGGCGTGCCCGTCGAGTGGCCCACCAAAGAGAAGAAATCGCTTGAAGAAGTCATTCACTGGGAGCGGTATTGAGATGAGCACACAACGGATCCTTTTCATTGGCAATAGCTACACCTATTGCAATGAGCTGCCCACGATGCTGGCGCAGTTGGCGGCGGCTGGCGGCAAGGATGTGGACGTTCACCAGGTCACAGCAGGCGGGGTTACGCTAGAATGGCACGCGCAGAACGAGGCGACGCTTGCGGCGTTGTATGAGTCCTGGGACTATGTTGTGCTGCAAGAACACAGCATCCGCCCGATCCAGGATACACCGAAGATGGCTATGGCAGCGGCGGCATTGCAGGCGGTCATCGCGTCAACCGGCGCGCAGACCGTGCTCTATATGACGTGGGCGCGCCAGCACTTCCCGGAGATGCAGGCCGGCCTGGCGCGCGTTTACAATGCGGTCGCCCAGGAAATCGGTGCGCGCGTCGCCCCTGTGGGCCTGGCGTGGGAAGCCGCACTGATTGCTGACGCGTCAATGTCACTCTACGAAGAGGACAAAAGCCACCCCACACCCCTCGGCTCGTACCTGGCGGCGTGCGTCTTCTACGCGACGTTCTTCGGCGCAAGCCCCGTGGGACTGCCGGCGCAGCTCACGACGGCAGGCGGCGAGGTGTTGGTCGAACTGCCGGAGGCGCAGGCGCGGCTTCTGCAAAGCGTTGCCTGGGATACCGTGCAAAAACTTAGCTAGTCGCGCAGAGCGCGGGATGCTGGGGAAATCACGATGAGGCGAGAAAGAACCAAGAAGCTACGTGATGCGTTCTCTCTATTAGCGATCAGCCTGGTTGTTGTTGCCATTGTTGGTGTGGTCTTGACCGCAGTGCTGACCGCGTTCAAACAAATGACCTGGGCAGTTGGCCTTTTCATCACCCTCAGGATGTTGGTTGCCTTACTGCTCGGTGAAGGCCTGGGGCTGGCGATCGGACTCCTGGTTGGACGCAAACAGATCATCCTCCGAAGTCTGCTTGCCCTTATTCTGTTTGCGTCGATTGTGTTCGTGCATCTCCGGGTTTCCAATCTGCTATCTGAGCATACACCCGCGATGAGTGGAACTGTCGCGCCTATCGCCGGATCTCTGCCTGATGTCGGCTTTCTGATGGGCCTTGTAGCAGGCTCGAATACCTTCATACACAGGCGCGGCAAGAATGGCTCGGCGGACCGATTCGGAGAGTGAAGGTCTCTTTTGAATACTTTCATTGTACACGGATCAGCACGGATTTCACGGATAAAAAATCCGTATTTTCCGTGCAATCCGTGTACCAAATCGGCTGCTCGTTGGCGCGCACAGAAAAATCCGTTAAAATCCGTTGAATCCGTTGACATTATCTGAGGTGAATCACGTATGCTGACATTT
>DAOUAY010000367.1:0-4111 GCA_034432995.1 Anaerolineae bacterium
TGACGATCCCTGGCAAGCATTTACCCGACAGGTTTTTTGTCAGCAGATTAAGCAGATTTAGCAGATAGATATATTCTGTATTGTCAAAATCGCCATTCGATGCTATAATGACAGTTGGAGATAGACTACAAAAGTCTTACGAGATACTTTGACTATCGGACTAACGACTGACGACTAAAGACGACCTGAGGAGGCTATGATGCAAGGTGAAGTGCAAGCGATCCGCGATGGATTGCGGGACGTGATCGATTTCGAGATTGGGTTGGACGTGGTGGCCTTGGGCTTGATCCGCGACATTGTGGCGAACGATGACGACGTGAAAATCACGATGATTTTGACCTCGCCGATGTGCCCGATGGCGTCGTTCATGATGAACCAGGTTCACGAGCGCGCGGCGGAGATCACGACCAAGAGTGTGGAAGTGGTGCTCGGCAAGGACATGTGGCGCCCGGATATGATGGAGCAAGAAGCGCGCGACATCCTCGGCATCTGACATTCACTTACAATCGCTATGCAGTTTTGAAGGGCCAGCATACTCGCTGGTCCTTTTTCTTGTCTAATTCCCGTTTATCCGAGTTAGGGTTATAATTGGGTTGGTTGACAAACATCCGGTGATTCACGATGGATCCCACAGGCGATAAGCTACGCAAAGGCTTGCGCCGGATCATAATCCGGCGCTGCGGGGACGGCGGATTGTGATCCGCCTTGAGCGTCGAAGTAAGGTTATTTTCGAAGGAGCGTAACTGAACCTACGGCACAGCGCCGGGGATGAAAATTGTAACCGCTAATCTCGCAAATCTACGCGAATCTTCTTAAAAATTAGCGAGAATTCGCGTGATTCGCGGTTTATTTTCAGAGGAGCGTGTAACGACGATGCAGACGGTTTCTACGATAGATGCGCCGCGTCCACCCCTGAAGACGGACCTGGCGTATGCGCTGATCACGCTTGGCAGCTCGTTGATCTGGGCGATCTTCAGTGGATGGTTGCTGTACTTCTACCTGCCGCCGGAGGGCGAGGGTGTCGTTCTCGCGCCGGCGGCGTTGTACAGCGTGGTCATTTTTGGGGCGCGCGCGCTCAACGCCGGGATGGCCCCGTTCATTGGACAGTTCTCGGACAATCTGCGCAGCCGGTGGGGACGCCGGTTGCCGCTGATGTTCGTCTCCGGCGCGCCGCTGCTGGTCTTCTTTGTGCTCTTGTGGACGCCGCCGCTGCGGACGGAATCGGTGTGGAATCTGGCCTACCTGGGCGTGATGCTGGTGCTGTACAACCTGGCCTACACGATGAACCAGATTCCGTACACGGCGCTGCTGCCCGAACTTGCGCTGACGGATCACCATCGCGTGCGGATGTCGGCCTGGGCGTCGAGCTTCCTGCTGGTGGGGATGATCGTGAGCGCCGCGGCGGGGATGCTGATCGAACGCTTCGGGTACGCCGTCAACGCGCTTATCTACGCGTTGCTGGCGCTGCCGATGTTCTACCTGCCGTTCCTGGTGTTGCGCGAGCGGCCCGAACGGTGGACAACGTCGGCGGAAGGGACGCTGCCGCGCCGCAATCTGCGCGCGGTGGTTGCCTCGATGTTGCAGAACCGCGCCTTTGTCGTGATGACGGCGGCTGGCGCGTTCTACTGGGGGTTGACGACGTTGGTGCAGTCGGCAATTCCCTACATCGTCACCGAGATTTGTCTGCTGACGCCGGGGGATACGCTGTGGTTCTACGTCCCCGCGATTGCCGGTTCGCTGGTGTGCTATCCGCTGGTCACGTGGCTGGCGGGGCGCGTGGGGAAGTGGGCGGTGTTCGCCGGTTCGCTGTTCGCCTCGGCGCTGGCGCTGCCGGGGTTGATGCTCATTGGCGACTGGCTGCCGCTCCCGTTGATGACGCAGGGTCTCGTGTGGGTGACGCTGCAATCGATGGCGCTGTCGGGTGTGACGATGCTGCCGATGGCCTTTGGCGCGGAAATCGCCGATCACGACGCCGCGTTGACGGGACAGAGACGCGAAGGATTGTACTACGCCACGTGGGGCTTGCTGGATCAGATCGCCAACGGCGTGGTCGCGGCGCTTTTGCCATTGCTGCTGCTGTTGGGACGTAGCCGGACTGATCCGCACGGCCCGCTCGGCGTGCGGTTGATCGGCCTGGCGGGTGGGTTGTCGATGTTGATCGCCTTTTTCATCTTCCTGCGCTATCCCTTCCGGCGCAAGCAAGACAGCGATAACCGCGAATCACGCGAATCTTCGCCAATTTTGTGATCAAGGAGACGAGGCATGACGAAAGTGACGGTGGAAGCGATGGCCGCTCTCGAGCGGCAGAATTACGCGGCGATGCAGCCGATGGTTGCGGTGACGCCGGGCGTCGAGTTGATTTTGCGGGATGATGTGATCATTACCAGCAGCCAGGCGTTTCCCACGCCGGACACCAATCACGCCTGTCTGCTGCGGGCCACGCGCGAGACGGCGCCGGCCTTGATCGAGGAGGTGGTGGAGCACTTCACGTCCAGGGAACTGCCGCCGACGATCTATGTTTCTCCCGCCTGCGCGCCGGAGGATTTGCCGGATGTGCTGGCAGCGCGGGGTTTCGTCCGCCAGAAGGAACGCGAGGCGTGGATGGTTTTGGAGCGCGGGGAGGATTTGGTGCGCTCAAAGCCGTCCGCCAGGGTAGAAGTTCACAGCATCGACAAAAGCGAAGCCATGACGTTTGCTGAGGTCTTCCTGAAGGCCTTCGGGTTGCCGGAGGAATATGCCGCGCCGATGGCGGAGGTGCTGTCACCCTCGATCGGTTTGCCGGGAATGTTTCACTACGTGGCGGTGTTCGATGGGGAGCCGTTGGGCGTCTGCACGCTGATCTGCCACGAAGACCTGGCGATTTTCGGCAGTGTGGGGATCGTGGCCTCATTGCGCGGGCTGAAAGTGCTCAGCGGGTTGGTCGCGCACGCTTACGCCGACGCGGATGCCTGGGGGTACAAGCGCGCGCTGATACAGACGTCGGCAGGTGGGGCGCTGGAGCGTTTCGCGCGCATCACCGGCCTCAAAACGTATTTCACCCGGACGTGTTACACGCTGGCATGACCCCCCTGGTCAAAATTGTAGACGTGGAGAAGGTCTACAAAACCGGCGCCGTCACCTTTGCGGCGTTGCGGGGTGTCACGCTGGACATCGCCGACGGCGATTTCGTGGCGGTGATGGGGCCGTCGGGGAGCGGCAAATCCACGTTGCTGCACCTGATGGGCGGCCTGGATCGTCCCACTGCCGGGCGGGTCGAGGTTAGGGGCGTTGTCCTCAGCGCGATGGATGAGACGGCGCTGGCGAAATTCCGCCGCGCGCACATCGGCTTCATCTTTCAGTTCTTCAACTTGATCGACAACCTGACCATTCAGGCGAATGTCGAGTTGCCGGCTTTGTTGCGGAGCGGGCGGGATCGTAAAGTTGTGCGACGCCGCGCCGACGCTTTGCTGGAGCGCCTGGGCATCCTGGATCAGGCAAGCAAGCATCCGTGGGAATTGTCGGGCGGGCAACAGCAGCGCGTTGCCATCGCGCGGGCGCTGATCAACGAACCTACGCTGCTACTGGCCGACGAGCCGACGGGCAATCTGGACAGCGCGAGCGGGCAGGACGTGTTGCGCATTTTACAGGAATTCAACGCGCAGGGCCAGACAACCTTGATGGTCACGCACGATGCTGCTGCCGCCGCGCAAGCCAAACACGTCATCTTCATCCGCGATGGCCGCTTGGTCGAGGCCATGCCGGGCAGCAACGTACAGCAGATCGCGCAATCCCTGGCTGCGTTGACGGGAACTTGATTTCACGGGTGTCTATGAGAATTTCACCACGAATCTTCACGAATTCACACTAATTTTGCCTTCTATTCGTGAAGATTTGTAATTGTCAAGATGATTTTGCAGTCAAGAGCCAAAGAATTGTGCATGGATTTCACGGATTCTACGGATTTCTTTCAAGGAAAAAATCCGTGTTTTCCGTGTTCATCCGTGTACCGAAATTTCGAGATGATCTTGATGGGTACAAAATTCGAGTAGATTCGGCGAATGTAGACATTCGTGGTTGATTTTTAGAGGGTACGCACGATGCTGGCAGTGTGGCAGAAGATCAAGGCAGATGT
>DAOUAY010000368.1:0-6787 GCA_034432995.1 Anaerolineae bacterium
TCCTCTGGCGGAATCTGCTCCTGCGATTGCACCCACTCGTGGCGCGAAGGGAGCGCGTACAGTCCCCAGTGGATGAACATGCCGAAACGGTCGTGGACGAACCACGTGGTATCGCCTTGGGTTGGCTTTGGTTTTAGCATAGGTATTCGTCTCCTTATTTTGTAGATGTTTGAGCGTGCTGGAGCACATTCGACTCTCAGCAACAGAAAGTCCTCTCATGAACAGGGAAATTATACTCTCGCCCTTGCCGAACGCAATAAGAGAAGTAATAGCGCCCATTGTCCCCTCTTTGGACGACAAAAAAAACGTCGGTTGAGTTAGGAAAAGAGAGGCTTTAATCCCCGTGAGGGGTTGTCAAATGCCAACCGTGCTGGGCCACTCGTGTGCGGGTTGAGTGGGTCAAAAAGAGCGCATTGATCGGGCGTTGAGAGACAGCTCGACCATGCTCAAAAAAGTAACGTAATCGTGTGTTAGCTCGCCGTCATCCACTGCGCACGTGTGGCTGGTGGATTAGGTTTCGTTGGTCGTCGATAAAGGCGTTGTTGGGCTGGGGTCCTCCTTTCGACGCTGCCGTTGGCGATGACTGCTGCCACGGATGGTCAGCGTGTGGGTATGATGCAGCGATGATCTCGCACAAGTCTTGCGCGGACTGCGGGGGCAGCGGATAGAGGCCAACGGCATCCCCAATGGGTCGAGCGCCGCCACCATCGCTTCGACTTGCTTCAGCGTCGGGTCATCTTTGCTGTAACCGTATCGAAAGAGGCTATCTTCGCCTCCTTCATGGTAACCTGAGATAGTCGTGGTGTCTAGTCGTACACGCTCTGGCTTCAATTCGTACACCCGGATGATGCTCTGTCCAAGTTCTTTCTCGATCGTATGCCAGGTGGCTGGCTTGCTTAGCCGTCGCAGCAAGAGCGTTAGCCGGTCATCGGTAAAATCCAACTCGCGCACTTGCTGGCCGGTGATCTTTTCAATGCTCGCCTGTGCTTGTCGCACCCAGGCCTGCACCGGTTGTTTACGATGATTGCTCTCGGTGAGGATATGCGCCAGCCAAATGGCGGCGATCCAGCCCCAACTGAACCCTTGATGATGTCCGTGACGGCCCAGGTGTTGGTCAAAAATCGCGGGTAATCTCACTTGTTCCGGGTAGACAAGCCACCTATGTTGTAGGCGAACAACGCACTTACTTGCAAATTCGAGGGCATCGAAGAGCCGTTCAAGGGGATCCAGATCGGGCTGGACAACCTGCGCCGCTTCGTCCGCATGGCCGGGTAGATGACAACGTCCTCATTTCACGAGACACTCGCCCGGCTGCGACAGCACACGGGCGTCGTCATCCCCGTCTATTTGCCGCGCGGCGCGCCGAGCACCGATGCAGCACTGCTCGAGGAGACCGTGCCACGCTGGAGTACATCGCCGTGGTGGATCAAGATGGCGACCACTTCGCCAACGAACTGCTCAACTTCGTGCTCGCCGCCGATCACATCCGCGCGCAGACCGGCGGCCAAGGCGTGATGGTGCTAGGCCGCCGCATTTCGCTGCACCGCCCGATGGGGTTCCGGCGCGGCGAGTTGGAAGCGCCAGCCAACCGCGTGCTGCTCGACGCGCTCCACTATCACGCCGCCGTGACCGGCGTTCCGCTGCGGCTGGAATACGCCACACTGCTCGATGAAGCGCCGGATTTTCAGTCATGGCGGGCGCCTGGGCGTGGTCAACCGCAGCACGTGCAACGAGCAACCGGTGACGCACTTCGGCAAGCTCAATCAGGCCCAAGCCACGGCAGATATGATCATCTGGGGCTGCAAGCGGCTCGCTGTCCCCTACCCCTTCGTCACGCAGTGGCTGGCGAATCACGCGCCGCGTCTGCTGCTCAAAACCATCGTCCCCCAGGGGAAAGCGGAAGTTGAGCGGGTGCGGCAGCTCGTGCGCGAGGCGTTCGCAGCGCCAAACACGGAGGCGGCTGGACTACAACCGTTATTCGTGTAAGATTGCCGTATGAACATCAGGCGCTTACTGAGTCGCATCAACGTTTTTGCTATCCCACCGGGATTGACGCCCACGCAGCGTCGAAACTTTTTCTACACCCAAATGGACGCGCTCGGCGTGGGATTGGTCAGCGGCGCAGCGCCGTTCCTGGCGGTTTTCCTCACCCGGCTCGGCGGAACGAACTTCCAGGTGGGGTTACTGAGCGCCATGCCGGGCTTCACCGGGCTGGTTCTGGGACTGGTGATCGGGCGGTTTCTGCAAACCCGCTCGAACATCGTGCCCTGGTACAGCCGCGTGCGGTTAGTCGTCTTTTCCGCCTACACCCTCACCGGCCTGTGGGCGTTGATGCTGCCACCAAAGATGACCATCATTGCCATGCTCATGATCTGGGCGCTAGCGAGCATACCGCAGGCGATCCTCAGCGTGGCCTTCACAGTGGTGATGAATGCCATCGCCGGGCCAGAAGGCCGCTACACACTGATGAGCCGCCGCTGGTCGATCCTGGGGATCACCTCGGCGGTGATGACGATGATCGCCGGGCAGCTCCTCGACCGGATCGCCTTCCCGTTGAATTACGCCATCGTCTTTCTGCTCTTCTCGCTGGGTGGGCTGGTCAGTTTCCGGTTTTCCAGCCGGATGGAGGTGCCGCCGCTCAATGTAGAGGCGGTGGGCGACAAAACGCCGTTCTTCCAGCAACTCAAGCGCGACGTGCGCCTGGTGTTTTCCGAGCGGCCTTTCCTGGCGATGTCCGTCAAGCGCCTGATTTACATCTTCGGCTCCACCCTCGTCGGACCGCTGTTCACGCTGTACTACGTGCGCGTGGTGCAAGCGAGCGACGCCTGGATCAGCGCCATCGTCACCATGCAGAGCTTCGTCTTGCTGATCGGCTATTCGCTATGGACGCAGCAGCACCGCAAACGCGGCTCGCGCTTCATCCTACTGAGCACGACGCTGGCGTTAGGACTCTATCCGGCATTGACTGCCATCACACGGCTGCCGTGGATGCTGGTCATCTATGCGGGTATCGCCGGCATCTTCCAGGCGGGGATGAACCTGGTCTTCTTCGATGAGCTGATGAAGACTGTGCCGCTGCAACACAGCGCCACCTTCATTTCGGTGGATCAGAGCGCGCAGAACGCGCTGGCGATGAGCGCGCCGCTCATCAGCACGAGCCTATCCAACATTATCGGCATCCCGGCGGCATTGGGGATCGGCACAGCAGTGCGGCTGGTCGCCTTTGTGATGTTCTGGCACGGGAAAGAAGGGAAACCGGCGGTAACGAGTAACCAGGAATCAGGAACGAGTAATCAGTAATCAGGAATCAGAAACAGGTTACCAGTTACCAGTTACCGATTACCAGTTACCGATTACCAGTTACCAGTTACCAGTTACCGATTTCCAGTTACCAATCACCATTTCGAGGGGAGAGACAAGATGAAAAACACGATGCAAAGGTTATTGATGCTATGCACCGTCGCCTCCCTCCTGGTCGCGCCGCCGTCATCTTCTGGCATTGCCGCGCCCGTTGACGATTGGGAGAATTACACGTACACGCTCACGCAATCCACCGGCGCCTATCAGTTCTGGACGACGCCGCCGACCGAGCGCGTGTTCAAGGATGCCGCCGCGCCCACGGCGACCGGCAGTGGGGTGAAGGTCTACGCGGCGCGCAATGAATTCGAGCCGTTCCAGATCGTCGTGAAACCGGCGGCGTCGGGCAACGTCGTCGTCACCAGGGGCAGTTTTGGCAACGGGATCACCGTCGAACTGTACCAGGTCAAGTACGTCAATTTGACCAAGGCCACCGACAGCCTGGGACGCACCGGGCCGTATCCCGATCCACTGTGGCCGCTTGCCAACGGGGCCAGCGTGGCGCTGACCGCAGGCCAAAATACAGCCTTTTGGTTCAACGTTTTCGTCCCGGCGGGCGTCACGGGCGGCGATTACACCGCCACGATGACTATCGGCGGTGTGGCAATCCCGGTGACGCTGCACGTCTTCAACTTTGCCATCCCCGACGAACTGCACGTCGAATCGCAGATGAACTACTCGCACCAGACGTTCCTGAGCGCCTATAGCGTTTCCGGCACCGGCGATGCCTATTGGGCCTACGTGGACAGTATCAAGCAGTATTTCATCGACCACCGGTTGACGCCCAGCAGCGTGCTGTGGCCCGGCGGTTTGACCGGCGGCGGCACGTTTGCCCAGACGTTCATCAACTACGACTGCAACACGCACACGCTCTCCGATCCCTACGGCATTTGGGGGTACGATGCACTGGCGGAGCGGTATCTCGACGGAACCGGCCTGCTCAGTGGAAGGTTCACGCAGCCGTTCAACGGCGGGACGGGCTTCCCGTCGTTTACGGCGGCGGGCTTCAAGAGTAACGATCCTTCGATTGACCAGCGGCCCTCCCCGTTCTGCGGTATCACGCGCACGGCGAGCGATTGGCTGCAAAATCCCACGTCGGCGTACAATACGGCGTGGTTCACCTACATCGCCGCGCTACAGAACTATCTCAGCAGTCACGGCGACCTCGGCAAAGCCTATCACTACTTTGCCAACGAACCGCAGGATCAGGCAGACTATAATGCGGCGGCTTGGTACAGCAGGTACAGCCATCAAGCCGCGCCCAATCTCAAGCTGATGGTCTCCGAGGAACCGCGACCGGAAATCTACAACCAAACCGGCGCGCACATCGACATCTGGCTGCCGGTGTTGAATAACTACGATCCCACCGTCTCCCACGCCCGCGAGCGCGACCACGGCGAGGACACGTGGATCTATTTCCTCCACGGCACGCGCCCGCCCTACTTCAACCCGATCACGCTGGATCACCCGGCCATCGAGGGCAAGTTCACCGGCTGGTTCCTGTGGAAGTATCGCGTGCGCGGCATCGCCTACTACGCCGTCAACGATTGGAGCAAGAACCCGTGGACGGACCCGATGACCTACGGGCAGAACGGCAACACCTTCCTGCTCTACCCGCCTTCCGAAGCCAACACGGCCATCCCTTACGGATCCAACGGGCATCGTCTCGTGCCTTCGATTCGCCTGGAGATGCTGCGCGACGGCTTCGAGGACTACGAGTACCTCTATGTCCTCGCCGGCGGGCAGCCGCAGGTGAACGTGACCAACACCGCCGACGCGCAGGCCAACAAGATCATCGCCGGGCTGACAAGCTACACGCGCCACAGCGAATTTATGTACAACCTGCGCCGTCTCATCGGGCTGAAGAACGGCGGCGAGATTGCGACGATCCCCGACATCAACCCGCCGCCCACGCATCCCCGCGCCGAGGGGCCGCCCGGCACTTACTACATCAATTTTCAGGACCCCGCCGGGCAACCCACCGCCAACCCGCTCGTCGTCAACGGCCACACGTATATGAAGATCGGCAGCGCGGACTACAGCGCTGTCGCCGGTTACGGCTGGTACGCGCCCAACGACGTCAACTGGATGACGACCTACCTGAGCAGCGGACCGAACGTCTTGCAGCGCAGCATCCTCTACTCGGACTGGGGCCGGCCTTCCACCTTCGAGTTCGACCTGCCCAACGGCGATTACCACGTCACCGTCTCCGTGGGCTGGCAAGGGCGGACGTACTCGCACAACTATATCGCTATCGAGGGCGTTGTCTTCGTCAACAACGAGGCGACCAGCCCGTACATCGTCCGCACCAGGCGCGTCGCCGTCACCGACAACAAGCTGACGATGGCGATGGGCATCTTCGACGAGTACACGATGCTCAACTACCTCGCCATCGAGGCCGCCGGGCCGACCGCCGCCTTCACCGCGGACGTGACCTCCGGCGACGCGCCGCTCACCGTCCAGTTTGCCGACGCCTCGACCAACGGGCCGACGGCGTGGGCGTGGGATTTCGAGAACGACGGGACAACCGACAGCGCCGATCGACATCCCACGCACACTTACACCGCGCCGGGCGGCTACACTGTGCGCCTGCGCGTGACCAACGACGGCGGCAGCGACGAGGAAATCAAAACCGGCTACATCACCGTGCGCCTGCCGGCCGTGCGCGATCTGCGCATCACCGACGTCCAGACCGGCACAGGCACACTCACGGCCACTTTACGCTGGACACCGCTGCCGCAGGCCGTCACAACGACGCTGCGCTATGCGCCCACGTTCATCACCGACGCGACCTGGACGGCCGCCACTGTCATCAGCGACAACATGCCGGGCAGCACGGGCAGCTTCACCGCGCACATCCAGTATGCCGGCGGGAGCGTCTACTTCGCGGTCAAGTCGCAGGATGCCGGCGGCGCGTGGTTGGGCCTATCCAACAACGCCTATTGGCCGAGCTTCGAGGTATACTTGCCGCTGGTCATGCGTCACTGACCCGAAGCCGAGAATCGTACACGGATTTCACGGATTCTATGGATTTTTGGGGAGTCTCTATGTGGGATTCCACACCAACGAGGAGAAAAATATCGACCGCGAATCACGCGAATTTTCGCTAACTTTCAAGAAAGATTCTGCGAATGCAGACATTCGCGTGGATTAGCGAGATTAGCGGTTTATTTTCTAAGGAGGGCAAAATGATGACGGCTGAAGATGCAATCGGCATTTACCAACGTCTTCTGGATCACAACATTCAGGTCTGGCTGGTCGGTGGATGGGGCATCGACGCCTTGCTCGGCGAGCAAACCCGGCCGCACAAAGACCTCGACGTGATCATGTTGGTGGATGACGTAGCACGACTATGCGAACTCCTGAGTCACGATGGTTATCAGTTTGGTTATCTGTGGGAAGAGAACCTCAATACTGTCGATGCGCACGG
>DAOUAY010000369.1:0-9350 GCA_034432995.1 Anaerolineae bacterium
GCCAGCGCCGATTTCTATTACGAGCGGGGGCGGATCGTCGTCTTCGTGGATGGCTCGCCGCACTATCTGGATTACGTGCAGTCGGCAGATGAACGCAAGCGGCAGCGGCTCAAGGCGTTGGGATACCGAGTGGTGGTTATTGAAGCTGCGGCGATTGAGAAGGGATTGAATGAACTGGCAGATCGGGTAAGGTGAACGAATGAACGACACGGCCGATCGTGCTAACAAGGGCTTCATCACTGTGAAAGATTTGACCACACACCCACGGCGGCATCCTCCAGGAGCCGACAGCGCGCGTGGAGGGGTTGGGGGATATGATTTTGGCGGATCTGCGCGGGGCTGGCGCAGGGTAGCCTTGGGTGTGGGAGAACCGTGGGAAAAGTGTGGGATTTCCCCGTTGAGTTAGGAGTAACTATTTCGTATAATAAAGCAGTGAGGTCAGTTCAGGGGTGGCTATTTGTTGTTTTCAGAAACAGGGGGAGGAGATGCCAATTCGAGGAGTTTTTTTCGACCTGGGAGATACATTGGTCGTGTTCAAACCTGAGGTATACATTGATTCGGCGCAACGAATAGCCGTTGAAAGTGGGCGAAGCATCAAAGCAGATGACCTGCGAAAAGCCATCAAAGACGAGTGGTGTTTCAGAAATGGCGAGGACATCCAATGGGTCAACACAGCCGAAACCGAAACCCGGTATTGGCGAGCATTTTATTGGGATGTCCTAAAACGGTTGGGCGTGGATACACCGTCGCCATCAGTCCTTGAGCTGCTTGTACACAGAGCCGCGGATCCAGATTCTTTCGTATGTTTCGATGACACAGTAGAGGTTTTGGAAGCATTGCGGCGCATAGGTATTGCGATTGGATTGATCTCCAATGCTTTTCCATCGGCGAGGCGCATCATGGATAAGTTGGACCTGACACACTGGTTTAGCCCGCTTGTCTTGTCTTGCGAATACACCTGCGCCAAGCCTTGTCCTGAAATTTATCGATATGCATTAGATTGCGCCGGTGTCAGACCTGAAGAGGCGTTGTTTGTGGATGACAGACTTAAGTTTACAGAAGGCGCCGCCAAAACCGGGATGCGGGTTAAGTTAATCGATCGTGACGGTTTGTTTCCAAGTGAACAGGATAAGATTTACCATTTGCGTGGGCTACTAGCTATGATACCTGAGGAGTTAAGCTTATGCCGCCAATCCCTGCAAAGCTAAATGCTCGCTTATATAAAGTTCTTGCTCAGTGCGGGCCATTTGACAGTCACGAGACGCTACGGGCAGTTTTTGTCGACGAACGCCTTTATCCCTGGCGTGACGCCATCCCAGAGACTACCACTCGCGCCGCCCGTATTGCGGCTCTTATCGACGCGCTTCATGACAAAGCCACTGTTGACGGTGACAACGCCCTCGTTCTATTTCTCCGTGTGTCGGGTGAGTTAGTAGAATCGACCGACAATCAATGTTATTGTGACTTGGCGGGACTCGCAAAGGAGCTGGAGAATCAATTCAAGCTATATAGTACGATACAAGCTTCCGGTCCTTCAGAAGAGAGATCGAAAGAGCCAGAATATTCAGTGAGTAAAGTGCTAGAACCGGTATCATCCGAACCTCAAACTCAAGATAAAGAGGCTATTGCGTGGTTTGCAAACATTGGTTTGATCGGAAACCCATTTGAGCACCTGACAGCCGAAGAGGATGAAGACCTGCTACGTTATCAAATTCAACTACAGGAGTTGCGACCTCTGGAAAGGCGAATCCGCGGCGACGATACTGCCAGTCGGTGGATCATCTTTGCGAAACGAGGTTGTGGGAAAACAGCGTTGTGTCAGATGGTAAGACGGAGCCATTCTCCCTTCAAAAACGATCACATATTGGGCATTATGCTCGATGCAGAGGCCCTGAATAATGTTCTTGCCTATGCGGACCAAGCATTGGAAACCCTGCTACCCATTCATTATGTCAAAGTTGTCGAGGACTTGATCCCGGACAGCGTCAAAGTCTCAAAGCTTGCCTATGCTTCTGGCGTGAACGCGCGCCAGGCGTTGAGCGCCTTGGCGCAAGTGATTATCAAACAGGGGTTCAAGTACTTGCTGTGCCTGGTCGATCAGGTTGATGGGGTTGAGCTTGTCGAAGCACAGCCAGAAAAGATGGTGCAATTGCTGAAGCCCTTGATGCAGCTGAGTCAGCAGACTTTGCCAGGGGTCGCGTTTCGTTATTTCCTCCCTGCTGAAATCGATTCGCTGATGCAAGCGCAGCATACCATTTTCCGCCTGGATCGTTACCAGGTCGTTCATTTGCGATGGACCGAGGAAGATTTGGCGCGGTTGATTGCGCAGAGGTTATCCGCTTTTTCGAAGTCTGCATTGAATCCATACATTTCCTTGGGCCAGTTGTGCGAACCGGGGGCGAATTTCGACGCTCCCGTCGATCTGGCCCTGGTTCGGTTGGCCGAAGGCAGCCCGCGTGCGGCGGTTTGGTTGGCCAATCGTCTCATTCAAGTGCACTGCCAGGCCGAGAACCCGCCGCGCTTTATCCAGCCGGCGACCTGGCAGCAGGTAAAGGCCGACTGGCGGCTATATGGGCGAGATCAATTGTTTGGATCACCTGCGCGAAGCGAGGCTTTCGTGTTAGCCGGAGATTGCATCTACTTTCAGGGAGAGGAGGTCGTTCTGTCGGAAAAGTACGATGCCCTCTTGCGTTGCTTGATCCAGGCTGGCGACAGAGTTTGTCCGAAAGAGGAATTGATCCGCGCGGGATGGCCTGGAGAAGAACCAGAAGGCGTGACCGAGGCTGCTTTGGCAGAGGCTGTACGGCGTATGAAAGTGGAGTTGAAAAAGTTGGGCTATGATCCTGGGTGGGTCAAAACTGTGCGAGGGCGGGGATATCGCCTACAGAAACCCAAAGCGCCTGGCGTGCGTTAATACAGAAGGGGGTGTATAGAATGAGCCAATCAAACATGACCAATAACAACTCTATGTGGCCTGAATTTGTTATGATGTGTTTGGAGATGCTGCGGAAGTTGCCAGAACATCTCGAAGTTCGTTTGTTGAACTTCTGGACATACCGGGGCGGCGGAAAGACGACCTTTCTGTATAACCTTAAGACGGCGCTTGCTACTTCGGAGGCAGCGCTGATAGGTTTATGGGATGCTGCTTCTGAGATTGAGCAAGTCATTCAAGAGATCTTACAGGCGGTCGAATCACCTTCCCATGCGAGGAAGGTGATCTTGCTAGACAACCTGGATCATTGGCTACGTACAGATGACGGCGAGAGTTTCTTCGCATTTGAACGGCAGGTCGTCCTTCCATTGCTGGAGAGGGATGACGTTCTATTGATAACGACAAGTCAGATTACAATTCATCAATGGCGCGAATACGATGTGCGTAGCCATCAGGAAAATCATCTCATTCGGGCATTGAATAAAGCAGAGGTCGCCTGTCTTGCAGAAGCACGAGCGCTGGATGCAGACTGGCTTTTTGAACAGAGTCTGGGGTACCCGCAAGTCCTGTGCTGGCTACAGCAGGAACCGCATCTTTCAGAAGCCGAGTTGGCGCAGCGGATCAGCGATCATTTTCTATCTGATCTTTCGCCTGCGGTGCGCCAGTTAGCTTCCATTGCTGCTTTGTTTCCCTCTTTCGACGTTGCTGTCTTACGGGACGTTTTGCCGACGGAAGTGCGAGAAACGCCGGAGGGACTCTATGCTGTCTATATCGATCGCATCCGAGAGTTGATCGCGGCTGGGCTGGTGGCCTGGGATATACGTATGGGCGCTTATCACTTTCCTAACCCTATTGTTCGGTATCTGCTGGCGCGCAGTCATAAGATACTTTATCCAGAGAATTTTGTGCGTGTCCATGAAAAGGCGATGGCATATTACCAGGCTGAGGCGCGCCGCGCCGGGTATCTCCACTTTGCTTTGGTCAGCGCCCTCTATCACACCGCGTATTCTCAATCCGCTCGACCTGGCGCGCGCGTGGGTGAAACTTGTAAACGTTGGGTACAGGATAATCTACCCTTATGGACGGGTGCCGATTGGCCCGTTGTTTTAAAGTCCTGGCAGAGTGGGGATGTGGATGTAACAGTCAACGCAGAATTGCAGGCTTTACTTGGCGTTGAGGTGGTTGCCGAAATTACTCAGATGTTAACAGCAGCACAGCATACGATGGAGGTGGCGTAATGACCGCACAAAAATATCCCTGGATCTCGCGTAAAGTGGCAGATGAGATTTATGAACGCATCATCACGGCCGATAATGCGCCTGTCACTTATTTCATTCAAGCGCCGGCCGGTATTGGGAAAACCTTTCTGGCCCGTGATATCGGCGTTCGGTTGGGAAGTCCGACCGGCTACGAACCGGCGCGTCGGGGCAACGTCACTTGGTCGGGCATTCTGGATGTCTACGATCCGGACACAAATAGCAATCAGGGTATCGAACGCCGTTTGATCGAGGCGTTTTCCCAAACAGGATTTGAGTTCGAAGCCTATCGTGACGCGCGCAGTATGTACGATATATGGTTCAAAGGCGGCATTATCGGGTCAAGTCTTGAAGACCAACGCCGCAAAGTGGAGGCTGCTTTTGCGGAAGGGTTGAAAGTTGCATCCGCACAGCAGCTTTTAGTGTTGGTTTTCGACACGATAGAGCGCCTCGAAAGCGCACTCGACCCTCTGCAACAAACGCACCCGGATAGCGACACGACATCCGTGATGGATTGGCTGATCTATCAGATTGCACAACGGGATAAAGGGGCTGTTTTATTATTCGGCCGGCGTGCAAGCCGGTTCTATCAAAAGCTGTGCGCCGCACTCCAGGAGGAGCATCGCCCGGCGCCAATACTACTTGACTTAGGTGTGCTCGATGTCGATGAGGCACGGGAATTTTTCGCCGATCGTGTGCAACGTCATCCGCAGTTGGCAGGATTGCTGGATGTAAACTTACAAACCCTGCTGCTGGAACGTACTGACGGGAATCCTTTGCTGCTCGACCTGGCCCTGTTGAGTCTTGTAGAATCACAGAATCCGCGATATGTTCGCCATGCCCTAGAGAGCCAGGAAGACTTGCGGATGGTCGAGAAAGCGTTGTTGGAGGCTTACCTGAATGCATGTGATAAACCGGAACGTCCGACATTGCTGAAATACCTGGCATTGGCGCGTAATGGGCTTTTTGATACGTTGCTGCACACCCTGGAACCAGAGCGCGCTGAAGCGTTGAGCGCTGAATTACAGGAGATGGGCGCGTTGCCCTTCGTCAAAGTGCGGAATATCTCCGTGACTGCGCCTGACCAAGAGGGCCGCGTCTCGAGGCGCACCTATTTCTTGCACGATGCGATATACGCGCTTTGTGATGACGTATGGTTGAAACCCGAAGAAGTCTTGCGCGCCAGCCAACAGCTGGTTGCCTGGTACGATGCCCAGATCGAAATACAACAGGATGCCGATCTGTTGGTGGAATCGCTTTTTTACCGTATGCGCGCCGACCCGGTCGCCGGTTATCAGTGGTATTTGCAACAGGCCGATCAGGCCATTAGAAGTGCGCATACCGGCTTGGACGTACGGCTCCGCGATGCCATGGGGCTTTTTCTTATCAGTGCTGCGGCAGATTCCTCTAACGATCCTGGACAATCGTTGAGCAGCCCGATTGATCGCGCCAATGTCGCCGTTCTCATGCCGACAATTTTCGACGATTTTCGTATGGATAGCGCTACACTGTGGATCAAACGCTATACGATGCGTGGAAAGACAGCGCAAGCGGTGAAAATCGGCGCAGAGGAATTGCCATGGGCGGAAGATTTGTTTCAAAAACGCCCTGATCGATATCGTTTGGCTTTTGCCGAGTATCTGCTCTTATATGGTCAGGCGATGATGTACGGTTTTGCGATCGATCAAGCGCTGGCGTGCTACCAACGGGTGATAAATTTACTCTCGGTGTTTTATTTGGACCAATCCTTGGAGAAAGCTCTGGTGAGCTTGACTGACTTCGAGCGCTGGCGCTTGAGCCTGGTTGCAGGGCGTACCTATAACAACCTGGGATACACCCATTGGATGTATAAAGGTCAGTATCATCTGGCGCTGCAAGAATTCCAACAGGCGATCCGTCTCTACCGTATGGCCGGTTTGGAAATGACCGCGCTCGAGGAGGAACTGGCAAATACCAATGACAATATGGGGCGCGTCTATGCCCTTCTGGGCAACGAATTTCAGGCCATTCAGTTGATCAAAAAGGGGCTTGAGAAGCGCAAATCTTTGGGTTTGAACTATCGCGCCGCTTTGAGCATGAACTCGCTGGCACTAGTGTTGACACGTTTTGGGCGTATCGAGCAGGCGCTGAAGACGATACAAACCGCTTTGGTCCATTTCCGCCGCACGGAGGTCGCTCGGGGCATTGGTTTGGGGCTGCTGACCCAAGGGATGATTTACCGCAGTATGCCAGAACTGCGTGAAGAGTTGGACATCTCCCTGGACGAAGCGATCAGGCATACCAACCTGGCCGAAACCGATCTTAAAGATGCAGTGCGATATTTCTCGGAACTGGTACATGAGCCGATCCGTGAAGTGCAGGCGCGGAATGAAATGGCCTGTTGTTACCGGGCGCGTTACTTACTTTTACGCCAAAGCGGCGCGGCAGAGAATGATCTCAATATGGCCTTTATCCAAGGGCGCATGTATTTCCGGCAGGCAATCGAAGTGGCGAACAGGCAAGGCTATACGGTCGAGGAACTGGACTCCATGCAGGACATGGCTGTATTACTGACGCGCGCAGAACAATACGACGATGCCGAGCGATACTTGAACGCGATCCGTTCCAGAATTCCAGACCAATATGTGATTCGATCAGAGCGGCCACTGGAGGATATTCCCGTTTCAGAATGTGTGGATGCGTATTACAAGCTCCTGGGGCAGGTAGAGTTGCTTGAAGGCGCTATTGCTTACGCCAGAGGAGCGCGCGACGCATCCGCAGAAGGGCTATCAGCCGACAAACAGAAACAACCAACGCGCGAAGCATGGCTCGAAACCGCACGCTATTATCTGTTAGCAGTCTCGTACTTTAATCATTACGCTGCAGAAACCTTTGCGCGGGGCCTGACTTTTGGACGGATCTACAAGCGTTTTGAGGGTTGTGACCCCGAACTCATACGCGATATTACGCAAGTACACATGCCACAGTGGGTCGAGGAATACCAGTTGCCGGAGGAGTTGGTGCGCAGTCTATTTCAGGATGTTTTTGGCTTGTTCGGTTGACGAGGTTAACCAGGGCGGCGTCGTTAAGACGCCGCCTCGCTTATACATCCGCCCAATGCACAATCCAAAATCCGAATGGGCGAACCAACCCGTCCGAAATATTGCTGAACATACTTACCGATCTCCAGGGCATGATGCGCCAAAACCGCAGAGTCGGTTGTTCTTGCTTCCATCATAATCCGATAAACAGGTTCGGTGCTGGCTGGACGACACTCAAGCTTGTTCAGATCTGGGATCGTGTCGCAGGTCTTGCTTAAGAGCGTCAACAGACCCGGGACGCCCGAGGCAATTGGCAAGTGCACGCCGCGCCCGATCCATACTGTAGCGTTGATCTGCGGCCACTTGCGCATCCCCGGCGCCAGGTCTTGTAAGGTGGCGCCTGAGGCTTCCGCCAACAGGGCAAAGACCAGCAGGGCCGTTCGCAACCCGTCTCCGGTCACATGAAAATGATCCGTATGGGCGATGACGTGTCCGATTTCTTCGCCGCCTAATGTCAAATCATCGTTGACCAGGGCTTGGGTGATGTATTTATCGCCGTTCTGGACTTCGCGGGTGGCAATACGGCGTTGCCGTAGATAATGCGCCAAACCCGAATTGCTCATCGGCGTGATGACCACCGTGTCTTTGCGCAACCGTTGTTCGGCCTGAAGTTTGACCGACAACATCGCCAGCACCATATCGCCATCATACAATTGCCCCTGGCGATCCACAAACACGGCCCGGTCGGCGTCGCCGTCGAAAGCGACACCAACGACAGCGTTGTGTCGTTGTACTGTCTGCGCCAACGAGCCGGGGTCAAAGCGCACGTGTTCACTGCCGGCTTTGTAGTTGATATTTGTTCCGTCAGGAGCAGCGTTGAGTACGGTGTGGGGAATGTGGAGCTTTTCCAGTACCGCCGGCCCAATCTGCGAAGCGGCGCCATGGGCGCAATCGATAACGACGTGTGATTGTAGCCGCTCTTGGTACTGCGCTTCACGTGCAAGAGCCATCACATAGTGCTGGCTAAACTCAGGTTTTTCGATTGAACTGGCCGGGCGAATTTCATAAGGCAGCGCCGTATCGCCAAAAAAAAGGTCTTCGATGAAACATTCGGTCTCATCGTCAATCTTGACGCCGCGACTATCGAATACTTTAACACCATTCTCGATAAGCGGGTTGTGTGAGGCAGAGACCATAGCCCCGCCAGCAAAAAAACCTTTGCTGATAATGAGGTATGAGATTGCTGCGGTGGGGAGCGTACCGGCATCCACAACCCGCACACCCCCACGGGCCAATCCGTCAGCAAGTGAAGCTTTCAGCCGTTGGCAGGATTCACGGGTATCCGCGCCGATCAAAAAAGTAGAGCTAGGAGCATGTTGTCGCAGCCAGACCGCCAAAACCCGTCCGAGGCGTTCGACGTCTTCACGTCGTAAGGGGTATTTGTCAACAATACCGCGAATACCATCTGCACTAAAGAGCCGAGTTCCCATAAGCGTGCTCCCACTATCATACGACCGACTCGCCTCGTCCAATCATTTGAGGTGCAACAATCCTTTTCTATGGTATCATAAAAATTATGCAAAAGCAAGAGCTAAAACCTGAATATTTTCTCGAAAACCCTGGCGCAGATCAAGATAATGTGCTGTATTCTCCTCCTCAAGCGCGCCATATATCTTCGAACGAGTTTAGCCCTGGAATTACCCGCAGTGCGGGTTTGTGTACTGCCGTTTTCCTTGACCGCGACGGCACCATCAACGAGGAACATGGCTATCTCCGCAAACCAGAATCAGTGACACTTCTACCTACCGTCTGCGAGGCCTTGGCGCAGTTGAATGTGTTGCCCATCCCCGTGATCATCGTCACCAACCAATCCGCCCTGGGACGTGGTCTGATGAGCAAGGCGGAATTTGAGGCAGTCAATGCTGCGCTCTGGCGTGCATTACAAGCTTGTGGCGTTCACTACGATGCGTTGTATTATTGTCCCCATGCGCCAGATTGTGAGCCGCTGTGTATGTGCCGCAAACCACAGCCCGGATTGCTTTTGCAAGCGGCTGAGGATTTCAACCTCGATTTGTCGCGCTCCTACATCATTGGGGACAAGCAATCCGATCTTGATGCTGGTTATGCTGTTGGTTGTCGCAC
>DAOUAY010000370.1:0-17202 GCA_034432995.1 Anaerolineae bacterium
GGTGGAAGTTCCTCCTCGCTGCCGCGTTGGGGAAGACCGCCCGCTTCACGTTGTTGAGCATGATGTTTGGGATAGCCGTTGACTAGCCGTGAGCCGCGTTGTGTCTAGGCCAGCGCCTTGGCGGGCAGCATACTGTGGAGCGCGATAAAGGTGTTTCTTCTGCCCCCGTGCATCTAGTTGCGTCCCGAGACAATTTGGACTTCATTGGGTGTTGATCGTGCTGGACCGGTACTGCCCCGCGCGACTAATTCGGGTTGAATCAGGATCTGTTTGACCTCGTCATCGACACCTTCCAGCTTGTCAACCAATATGCGTCCTGCCTGGTATCCCATCGACCGGGATGGAAAGCGGAAGGCCGTTAAAGGTGGGGTGATGATCTCAGCTACCTGATCGGTCGTTAGACCGACCATCGATATATCTTCCGGGATGCGCAGTTCCAACGTTTGTATCGCATTCAGCACACCCGCAATTGCAGCGTCGTTAGCCGTAACAATACCGGTGATCTGGGGTTGTTCGTCTAACAAACTAAGGGCAGCAAGTTTGACATCTTCTGTGTCCATAGAGGTTTCGCGAAAAAAACGAGGCAGATCATACTTAAGAGCAGCCTGGGAATAGCCTTCAGCGGCTCTGACCGTGGGGCCATATCTTTTGCGTTTTGGATCCGGCACGATCGAGATAAAACCGATATTTCTGTGTCCCAGGTTGAACAAATGTTTGACCGCATTCATGACCAATGTTTCAAAATCGAGGTCCACATAACTTACGCCGGTATTGTCTTCGCAGTGCCCAATAGCCACAAACGGTAACTGGTGTTTGCGTAATAGCTCCACACGCCAATCGACCACGCGCAATTCCATTAAAATCATTCCGTCGGTCTGTCCACTCCGATACATACCCAAAAGACTGGCTTCAGTCAAAGATTTGGTAATCAGGTTCAAGAAGTAATTTCTTTCCTCGCAGGCTTCCGTTGCCCCCACGATGAATTGCAGCGCCAGCGGGTTGAAGGCAGCATAATCTCGCGGATAGAGCATGGAAATAGTTCGACTTTTCCCCGAAGCAATCTGCTGCCATTGGGTTTGGGGAGTATAGCCCTGCTCCTCGATAATTTCAAGGACGTGTTTGCGAGTTTTTTCCGAAACGTCCGGCTTATTGTTCAGGATGCGGGAAACAGTGGCCAGTGAAACCCCGGCGGTTTGGGCAATATCGGCAATAGTCGGTTTCTTATTCACGAATAATCTCCATATACTCAGGGTAAATCCCCGTAAGCTTTACCGTAAATGCTTACGATACGCTGATGGCTACTGAACATTGACCGCTTAAGCGTATCACGATTCTGGTTATCTGTCAATAGGAAGATAATCGCTGAGTGGGTTGAATTCGGAAATATCGCTTGTTTTTACCCGTCAATTGAGCAAATTGCGTGATATAATGCTTGAATTGTTCCCCGAACATAGCCGGCGAGCTTTCGAAATCGGCGTCATTATCATCATTTCACCTCTTGACATTCAAATCAAAATATGGTATCTTATTCGTAAGCATTACCGTAAATGCTACCGGTATCATTTACATTGAGGCCGGCCAATATTTCCAACTATCCCAGTAACAGTGGCTAAGGAATAGAACTATCAATCACAGCTAACAAATACCCGCATCATGATCAGCTATCGACAAGGAGGTGTGCTATAGAAAACAACGCAAGAAGTTTTCCCCTAAGTGCTGATTATTCAATTCAATGCTGATTGCTTACACCAAGGAGGATTTTGGAATGAAAAAGTTCGTATACCTCATGCTTGTCGTGGTACTGGCGTTGGTGCTTGCCGGTTGTGGTCGCCCCACCCCAGAAACAGTTGTACAGACCGTCATCGTCGAAAAAGAAGGTAAAACAATTGTCGAAACGGTCGTGGTCGAAAAAGTGGTCGAAAAAGAAGTCATGGTGACGGCCACACCAGAGCCGCAAGCGAAAGTGACCTTGACCTATCTGGTTAGCCAGGGTTGGTTGTTCGATGCCGAAATGGAACTGGGGAAAAAGTTCGAAGAACAAACGGGCATCGCGATTGATTACCAGGTTGTTCCGGCAGATCAATACTTCACCGTTTTGAAGACGAAACTCAACGCTGGGGAAGGGCCGGATATTTTCGGCGGCCAGAGTGGCAAAACCGACCTCAAAGTGCAGTATGATGTCGAGAAAAACGCAGTAGATTTATCTGACCAGCCGTGGGTGGAGTCGAAAGACCCGCTGGTGCTGGAACAATCAACGCTCAACGGCAAAGTTTACGGTTTGACCATCTGGGATGTGATTGGCACGACCTGGGTTGTCAACTATAATAAAGATATCTTTGCCCGGCTTAACCTGAGCGAACCCAAGACCTTCGCAGAATTCAAGGCGGTATGCGAAACAATTAAGAACGCCGGCATTACGCCGATTTATGAGCCGGTTTCCGATGGCTGGCACCATGTGCTATGGTTCCCGGAACTTGGCCCGCGATATGAAGAGGTAACGCCCGGCCTGGCTGACAAACTGAACGCCAACGAAGCCAGGTTTGCCGATGACCCGACCATGCTCACGGCCTTGACCCAACTCAATGCGTTGTATGACGCCGGGTGCTTTGGGTCAAACGCCCTGTCCGACGCCTATGCCGATGCTTCGAAACAAATCGCCGAAGGTAACGCCGCGATGGTCGTGGCGAACCTGGTCTTTGCTCAATCGGTCAAGAATGACTATCCCGAATTCGATGCTGAAAGCCTCGGCGTTTTTGTGATCCCGTTGGCCGACAACCAGGTGTTGAATATCAATCCCGCCGGCCCGACCAAGTTCATCTACAAAGGGTCCAAGTATGTGTCCCAGGCGCAGCAGTATTTCAACTTCCTGACGCAACCGGAGAACCTGCAATATCTCATCGACAACACTCCCGCCGTGAATTCGTTGCCTTTTACCGGCATCCAGGGCACCTTGCTGCCCAGCCAGCAAGCTTTCCTGGATGCCCACACCAAACGCGGCACCGTGTATCAGACCGCGGTGACCTATGTCAACCCGCAGTGGATGGACATCGGCAAGGACCTGACCGCTATGTTCACCAAAGCGATGAACCCGGCAGATGTGTTGGCGAGCATTGACAAACGGCGAGCCGAGTTGGCCACCGCCGCCAAAGACCCGGCCTGGAGCAAGTAACTGCACCCGCTCCAGTAGATAGTTCAACCCATCAATCTCAGCCCGATATAATCGGGCTGAGATTGCAATTTGCGACGAGGAAAAGATCGCATGAAACTCCAACGGCAATACCCTTTCTTTTTTGTACTGGGCGCGCTGGTTTTGTACCTGGTGTTTTTTATCATTCCAGGGATTTCTGGTATCGCTTATTCCTTTACCGACTGGAACAGTTATCACCCCGAGGTCAATTTCGTTGGCCTGGACAACTTCAAGATTATTTTCTCGTCTGGCGAACGGTATCTGAACTATATTTCAAATACATTGGTCTTTGTTTCAGTCACCATTGTGCTGAAAACCGCGTTCGGTTTAGCTCTAGCCCTGCTGTTGAATGATGCGGTCAAACGTTTATCTCACTTTTATCGGGTGATGATTTACCTGCCTGTCGTTTTGCCGATGTTAGCGGTGGCGCTGATATTCAAGTCAATTCTGAACCCGGCCACCGGCCTGTTGAATGTTTTATTGCGCGGCGTTGGCCTGGATTTCCTGGCGTCGAAATGGCTGGTCGATCCCCAGATCGCGCTATTTTCGGTGATTGGGGTCGATACCTGGAAGGGCGTGGGCTATATTATGGTCATCCTGCTGGCCGGTCTGCAAACCATTCCTAAAGAGTATTACGAGGCCGCCGCGGTTGACGGCGCCGGCGCTCTAGCCAAATTCAGGCACATCACCTGGCCTTTGCTCACGCCGGCCTTGATCGTGGTGACGGTGCTCAATGTGCTGTACGGGTTGCGCGTGTTCGACATTATCTATGTCTTGACGAATGGGGGGCCAGGCTACGCGACCGAAGTTCTGTTTACCGCTATCTTCAAAGCCTTTAGCCAGGGCCGCTACGGCCTCGGCACGGCGATTTCCAGCCTTTTGTTTGTGGTGATGAGTGTGGCGGGGTATTTTGTGATTCGATTAATGGAGCGCGAATCCGCCAGTGAATGAAGGAGAACCTTTCCCGATGACAACGAAAAAACTCGGACAGATTGGCGCTCATGCCATTGCTATTTTTGCCAGCCTGATTATGGTCATTCCGGTTTACCTGATTGTAGTGAACTCCTTCAAGACAAGGCCGGAGGCCAGTTCGATGGGGCTTGAGTTTCCCACGGAACTGGTAAACAACTTCCCCACCGTGATTGAAAAGGGGAAACTGGTTACCAGCTTCACGAACAGTATGCTCTACGCCTGTAGCGCCACGGTCATTGGGACGCTTTTTGCGGCTATGGCCGCCTTTGTGCTGTCACGCAGAAGAACGCGGCTCAATCGCTTCCTATACTTCTTTATCATCATGGGCATCGCTCTGCCGATGAACTACTTTACCTTGACCAAGGTCATGCAGCTTACCCGGTTGATCAATACCCAAGTGGGCATCATTATCCTGTACGCCGCCAGCCAAATTCCGTTTGGGGTTTTCCTGATTTATGGCTTTGTCGGTTCTATTCCGCGAGAACTCGATGAGGCCGCGATTATCGACGGTTGTGGGCCAATCCAACTCTTTGTCCGGGTTATCCTCCCGCTGTTAACGCCGGTGTTGGTCACCACCGGCCTCTTGAATTTTTTGGGAAGCTGGAATGAATTTTTGTTACCCTTATACTATTTGAACAAAAGCGCCTATTGGCCGATGACGCTGTCTGTTTACAACTTTTTTGGACAATACCAGCAGAGTTGGAATCTGGTGTCGGCTGATATTTTGCTTACCATCTTGCCTGTCATCGTGCTTTATCTGGCTGGACAGCGTTTCATTCTCTCTGGTCTAACCTCTGGCGCCATTAAAGGATAAAAAAAGAGGACTTCTATGAAACAAGCCAATGATTTTTTGATCGACATGTTGGATTTCGACGCGCCGGAAACAGCAGACGACACCCTCTGGCGGGCTTGCCGCCCGACCGGCATCCGTTGCGCGTCAAACGGCGATATTTTTCTGACAATCCCTTTCCAGGCGCAGAAAAAAGGATTGGCAATCGAGGCCGATTCGGAAATTGCCAGAAAAGCGTATAAGCTGCGAGTGCGGGCTTATGACGATAGCATCATACGCCTGTCGATAGCTTTTGGCGATGTGTTGCCTGATGATGCCAACCCAGGGTTGGACAGTCCTATGTTAGAAATACACGATTCGCTCGTTGTCGAAGCCTTGTCGGCGCAGACAACGGACGGCGGCTGGGAAATCAGGGATAGCCACGACAGGTTACGAATGAGGGTCAATTTAGCCGAACCTCTCATCAAAATGTGGAGCGATCTGCAACCTCCACCTGCTGAAACACTGGACATCGAAGTATTCCCCGACGGCAAAACAAGCGTCCCCTTGATGGCCTACGACCAATTCTTTCCACAAAAACACGATTCTATGGCGCTGGCCTTTGTCGAACGGGCGGGTGTTCCCCATCGGGCGCTCTTTTCCTTTCATGCCCAGCCCAACGAGAAATTCACGGGAACCGGTGAGCGTTTTGCCCGGCTGGACCTCGCCGGGCGCACCCTAATTCTGGAAAACACCGATGGTCTTGGCGTCAACAGCCGCCGCGCCTACAAAAATATCCCTTTTTATCTAACCAGCCGACCGTATGGATTATTCATCCACGCCTCGGCTCACATGCGCCTTTCGTTGGCCGATATTTCCACGCGGGCGGCCCAAGGCTTGGTAGAAGAACCAGGCCTGGATCTATTCGTCATCGGTGGCGGCGCGGTTGAACGGGTGATGTACAACTATCGCCGTTTGACCGGCTTTCCCCAGGACGTGCCACTGTGGAGCTACGGCACCTGGATGTCTCGAATGACCTACTTTTCCGCAGCAGAAGTGCGAACCGTGGCTCGAAAATTGCGGGCAGGGGGCTTTCCGTGCGACGTGCTGCATCTCGATACGGGCTGGTTTGCCAAAGATTGGGTGTGTGAGTGGGAATTTAGCCAGGAACGTTTCCCCGATCCCGAAACCTTTATCAAAGACATGTTGGAAGATGGCTACCGTATTACCCTCTGGCAAATGCCTAATGTGGGGCCGGGCAACAAACTTTTCGATATGGCGGTCGAAAAAGGCTATGTGGTGGTCAATCACAGCCAAGACGGAAAGGTCGAGTCTGATTTTTCGACCCAGATGATCGAGGGGAGAATTGATTTTTCTAACCCCGCAGCGGTCGAATGGTATCAGGGTCTGTTGGAAAGACTGTTGAGAATGGGAGTAGCGGCCATCAAAACCGATTTTGGTGAGAATGTTCATTTCGACGCCAATTATCAGATGCCCGCAGCCAAACTGCACAACCTCTATGCGCTGCTGTACCAACGAGCGGCCTATGAAATCACAAAGAAAACGACCGGTGAGGGTCTGATATGGGCGCGAGCCAGTTGGGCCGGCAGCCAGCGCTATCCGCTCCACTGGGGCGGCGACTGTGCTTGTACCTGGGACGGGTTAGCCGGTTCTCTTCGCGGTGGACTACACTTGGGGCTGTCCGGTTTTGCTTTTTGGAGCCACGATGTACCGGGTTTTCACGGCGTGCCCAACTTTATGAATAGTTGGCCCGCCGATGATCTGTATGTCCGCTGGACGCAAGTTGGCGTCTTTACCTCCCACTTCCGGTATCACGGCACCTCCCCGCGCGAACCGTACGCATATCCCGCCATAGCCGACATTGTCCGGCAATGGTGGAAGCTGCGTTACGCGCTGATCCCGTATCTGGTAGAACAAGGAAAACGGGTCATCAGAACCGGTCTACCGATGCTACGCGCCCTGATCTTTCACCATGAAGACGATCCCACCTGCTGGCATATCGACGACCAGTATTACTTTGGCGATGCCTTTCTGGTAGCGCCAATTATGAACAGCACAGGTATGCGGGATGTGTATCTACCGGCAGGCGCGTGGGTCGATTTTTGGACAGGCGAGAGACTGGAAGGGAATCGCTGGCTAAAGCACATCGAAGTGCCGCTAGAGCGTATACCTGTCTACGCTAAATATGGCGCCCGGACGCCAGTCTATCCTCATCCCGTTCGATGCACCGATGAAATGGATCCGGCCCAAATAGCGATCTTAAGTTTCGATGATACTTACCGGGGAATGTCAAACTCTATTTTGGGGAATCTTGTAGGATTGTGATTCGGTGTGTAGAAGTTTTAAGAGCCTCTTGACATTCGCATGATTTTATTGTAATATGGTAAGCGTACCAGGAAAACGATACCATACTCCTTTTCTGTGATCCAATCCATGGCCACCATACGTGATGTCGCAAAACGGGCAGGCGTTGCCCCCATAACGGTTTCTCGCGTGATCAACCACTCCGGTTACGTGAATGAGCAGACCCGTGCCCGCGTGGAGGCCGCTATTGCTGACCTGGGTTATCTTCCCAACGTGTTGGCCCGCAGTTTGCGTTCGCGGCGCACCAACACGCTGGGGTTGATTTTGACCGACATCTCCAACCCGTTCTGGACCACGGTTGCGCGGGGGGTCGAGGACGCCGCCAGCGATGCCGGTTTCAACGTGATCTTGTGCAACACCGATGAGTCGGTGGTTGAGCAAGACAAGTATTTGCACGTGCTGGTGCAGAAGCAGGTGGACGGTGTGCTGTTGGTGCCTGCTCGCAGTGCGGTTGAACCGGTCAAGTTTGTCCAGAGCCAGAATACGCCCGTGGTGGTGCTGGACCGCCGGATTCCCAATTCCCAAACCGATGCGGTGCGCTGCGACTCCGAAGATGGCGCCTATCAACTGACACGCCTGCTTCTGTCGTTGGGGCATCGGCGAATCGCCATGCTGAGCGGCCCTCGAGGTGTCTCCACGGCTGAGGATCGCGTAGCCGGCTACCGGCGCGCGTTGCTGGAAGCGGGAGTGGAGGTCGATACCGCGCTGGTTTATTATGGCGAGTTCTCGCTGGAAAGCGGGTACGCCATGACAGGGCAAATGCTGGCGCGGACGCCGCGTCCAAGCGCCTTATTTGCCGGCAATAACTTTATCGCCATCGGCGCTTTGCGAGCCTTGCGGGACGCCGGTCTGCGTGTGCCAGAGGACATAGCCTTGGTGGGTTTCGATGACTTGCCCGCAGACCTGGTTGTGGATCCATTCCTTACGGTCGCCGCTCAGCCGGCTTACGAGATGGGGCGGCAAGCGACCGAATTGTTGTTGGCGCGGCTGTCTGAAGAAGCGCCAGCAGTCTATCAAGAGATCGTTCTGCCAACCACGATCGTCGTCCGGAGATCGAGCGGCCAAGCTCTGGAATAGCAGGACGGCTAACCGTCAATCCAAGTGGCGCTTTTGTAGTCATTTTTTCTGTTGGCTTTGTATGGTAACGATACCATACAGGATTTTTCCACAATGTCGTTGCGCTGGAGTCTGTACTTATGGAAGTAAAAAGCTCATCATTCGCACAAGAGGTCATTCTTGAGGTCGAAAACGTTTCCAAGAGCTTTCCAGGTGTGAAGGCGCTCGATAGCGTCTCATTCGACCTGCGGAGGGGGGAAGTCCACGCTTTGGTTGGTGAAAATGGAGCGGGCAAGTCGACGCTCATGAAAATCTTGAGCGGGGTCTACCAGCCTGACGAGGGCGTGATCCGGTATAAGGGGAAACAGGTTGCTTTCAGCGATGTGACCCAGGCGCGTGAGGCCGGCATTGCGATTATCTATCAGGAACTCAATCTGATTCCCCATTTATCGGTGGCGGCCAACATCTTTATCGGCCGGGAGCCGCTGACCCGCTTTGGGGCGCTCGATGAGAAAAAGATGAACGCCGACGCGGTGGCGACGCTTGCCCGTCTCAATGTTTCTTTGGATCCGACGATCAAACTGAATCAGTTGCCCGTCTCCAAGCAGCAGATGGTGGAGATCGCCAAAGCCATTTCTTTCGACTCGGAAGTGCTCATCATGGATGAGCCGACGAGCGCGCTGACGGAATCCGAGATCAACGAGCTTTTCCGAATCATCCATGCATTGCGCGATCACGGGGTGGCGATCATCTACATTTCGCATCGCCTCGACGAACTGCGGCACATCGTGGACCGCATCTCGATTTTGCGCGACGGGCGCTCGGTCAGCACCGACGATTACACCGCTATCGGCATGGGTGAAATCGTGAATCGCATGGTGGGCCGCAAACTGGAGAACAAATTTCCACCGAAACAAAACGTCCCGACCACGGAGAAGATACTCGAGGTGCGCCATATCGTGCGGGCGGGGATTCTGCATGATATTTCCTTCGGCCTCTACCGAGGCGAGATTCTCGGTATAGCCGGCCTCATGGGCGCGGGGCGCTCAGAGTTGGGGAGAGCGATCTTTGGCGCTGATCCGATTGATGCGGGCGATGTGGTCATGAACGACCGCAAGCTTGCGCTGCGGTCGCCTGCCGACGCCATTAGAGCCGGCATTGCTTACCTTTCGGAGAACCGCAAGGAGGAGGGGTTGGCGGTGAAAATGACGCTTGCCGAGAACGTCACCATGGCCAACGTGCTGGAGATTTGCCACCGTTTGGGCGTGCTCTCGCGCAGTCAGGAGATGGCCGTCACGCAGCGCTATGTCAAAGACCTCACGATCAGAACGCCCAACCTCTCCCAGATTGTGAACAATCTTTCTGGCGGCAACCAGCAAAAGGTGGTCGTGGCCAAGTGGTTGTTCTGCGATTCGAAGATTCTGATCTTCGATGAGCCGACGCGGGGCATCGATGTCGGCACCAAGTACGCGATCTATGAACTGATCGGCGCGTTGGCGCGTGAGGGCCGGGGGGTCATCATGATCTCCTCCGATCTGCCGGAGATACTCGGCTTGACGGACCGCGTGCTGGTGCTCCACGAGGGGCGACTCGCGGCGACGCTCACCACCCCGCAAACGACGCAGGAAGAGATACTCAACTACGCAGCGGGCGTCGCGTAGTCGCTGGAAGGAGGCGCACGTATGTCTGGCCGAAAATCAACTCGAACGGGAGAGCAGTTATGAGTGAGATGACGTCGGAACAAACCAAAAAAGAATTCCCTGAGATCAAAGAAAAGCCGGAGAAATCCGGTCTGGGCCTGGACAGGTTTATCACGTTCGCAGCCGTGATCGCGCTGTTTACGTTCTTTTCGTTAACGGCGCGGAACTTCTTTACCATGCGCAGCATCCTCAGCCTGGCCTTGCAGACCAGCACAATCACGCTGATGGGCATCGGTGTGACTTTTGCCATTATCACGGGCGGCATCGACCTTTCCATTGGATCCGTTGTGGCCTTTTCTGGCACGATTGCGGTGATCGCAGCGCGGGCCGGGATCCCGATTTGGCTCAGTATGCTCATCGGTCTATTGGTCGGCGTCGTTACCGGTCTGCTCAACGGGCTGATGATCACGAGATTGAAGCTCCCGCCGTTCATCGCGACGTTGGGCACGATGATGGTTACCCGGGGCGTGGCCCTCACCATTACGAACGCCAACGCGTGGCCGGCCCCGCAAGGCTTTGGCACGCTGGGCAACGGCGCCCTCTTTGGGCTGGGGCCGCAATTCCCCGGCATACCCTATCCAGTGCTGATCATGATCGCGGCGGCCCTGATCTTTGGCTTCATCCTGCGTAGAACGCGGTTGGGGCGGTACACTTACGCCATTGGCTCGAATCAGGAGGCGGCGCGGCTTTCGGGGATCAAGGTCGACCAGGTCAAGATGATCAACTACGTCTTTTGCGGCCTGCTTGCGGCTCTGGTCGGCATTATCCTCGCCTCGCGGATGGCTACTTCGCAGCCGAACAGCGCAGCGGGCTACGAGATGAACGCAATTGCCTCCGCCGTCATTGGCGGCACGAGCCTGATGGGAGGCGTGGGCACGGTGGGCGGGACTGTGATCGGGTCGTTCATCATTGGCATTCTCACGGTGGGTCTCACGATGTCAGGGGCGAACTACTTTATGCAGCAAATTGTTATCGGACTTGTCGTCATTGGCGCAGTGACGGTGGATCAGCTTAGAGGTCGTAAGTAAAATATGCGGCCCCTGTATGTCTGCACGCCGAGGCTCACGCCTGAACGCGCAGATGCCGGTTCTCATTCGCATAAACTGGACTACAAAACAGAAAGGAGAGATAGGAGATGAAGCTTTTTAGGATTGCGTTAACTGTGATTTTCGTGGCGCTCTTGGCTAGCTGCGCTGGCCCGACGGCGACACCCCAGACGATCGTCGTCACCAAGGAAGTCATCAAGGAAGTCGAAAAGGAAGGCCCGATTGAGATTGCCGTCATCGTCAAGACCAGCAACTCCAGCTTCTGGCAGAATGTGCAGACCGGGGCCTTTGCCGCGCAGGCCGAGCTGAAGGAAAAGACGCCCAAGCTCTCGGTCACCTTCCTGGGCGCTCAGTCTGAGAGCCACATCAACGAGCAGATCAACATCGTCGAGAGCGCGATAGACCGCGGCGTCAAGGCGATCGTGCTGGCGCCCTCAGATGTGAACGCCCTCATCGCGCCGATACAGAAGGCGAAGGCGGCTGGCATCCCCGTCGTTATTATCGACTCGCTGCTCGCCGGCCCTGAGGACAACTATGTGTCGTTCCTGGCTACCGACAACGATGCAGCCGGTAGAGCCTGCGCCGCGCGATTGATCGAGGAAATCAAGGCCAAGACCGGCGGCACCAGCGGCAAGATCGCCATCATGTCCTACGTGGCCGGCGTCGGCTCCGAGATCGGGCGCGTGGGCGGATTCGAGGACTATATCGCGAAGAACTCCAGTTTGGAGGTCGTGACGAAACAGTACTCCAACGCCGACATGCCGACCGCACTCGACCAGACCACGAACGTGCTCGCCGCCAATCCAGACCTGGTGGGCATCTTCGGCGCCAACGAACCGACCGCCATCGGCATGGGCCGCGCGATCGAGCAGGCGGGACTCGCGGGGAAGATTGTGGCGATCGGGTTCGACGGCAACCAGGTTTTACAGGAGATGGTCAGGAACGGTACGCTCCAGGCTATCGCTGTGCAAAGCTCGTTCAACATGGGTTACCTGGGAGTCAAGACCGCCTACGAAGCCGCCATCGAGGGCAAGACGGTCGAACACTTTGTGGACACCGGTTTCATCATGGTTGACAAAGCTAACATCGATAGCGAAGAAGCGCAGAACGTACTCTATTGATCTCCGCAGATCGCGCCTATTGACGACAAGTACTTTGAGATATACGGTTCGCGCTTTGCGGGCGAACCGTATATCTTTACAAAAAGATTTTGTGTTAAAATTGCCAGGTAACCAGACTTGAATCACGTGAATTTTCGCCAATTTCTGTACTGGGCAGAAGCATATTACAATTTTGGTACGCGGATGAACACGGAAAACACGGATTTCTTTCCTTAAAAATCCGTAGAATCCGTGAAATCCGTGTACGATTCTTCGATTCGTGATTGCAAGATCATCTTGACTACTACAATTTTCGCCAATTTCTAGGAAAGATTCGCGTAGATTGGCGAGATTAGCGGTTTACTTTCCAAGGAGGACGAGTTCGATGAGTGAAAATCGCACAGCAAAGGACGTCCTGAAAAAGGACGATTTGATCGTCATCACCGGGGCCGGCGGGTTCATCGCCGGGGCGCTGACCCGGTACTTTCACGATCAGGGATTCAACCGCATCCGCGCCATTGACAAGAAGCCGCTGCCCAAATGGTACCAGCGGGTGGAGGGCGTGGAGAGTCTGTGTATGGACTTGAGCGAGTACGACAACTGCGTCCGCGCGGTCGAAGGGGCGACGGAAGTTTACAACCTGGCGGCGGACATGGGCGGGATGGGGTTCATCGAGCGATTCCGTGTGGAATGTCTGCGCAGCATTCTCATCAACACACACATGATCGAGGCGGCATACCGCGCGGGGACGGAACGCTATTTCTACTCGTCATCGGCGTGCGCCTACAACGTCACCTTGCAGCAAGACCCCAACGTGCGCGCGCTCAAAGAGTCCGACGCTTACCCTGCGATGGCCGAACGCGGCTACGGGTGGGAAAAGCTGATGTCCGAGATGTTCTGCCAGGAGTATTGGGCGGAGCGCCAGCTCAAGACGGCCATCGCGCGCTTCCACAACGTCTTCGGCCCGTTCGGGACTTGGGACGGGGGACGCGAGAAGGCGCCGGCAGCCATCTGCCGCAAGGTGATCGAGGCGAAGGATACCGGCAAACACGAGATTACCATCTGGGGCGACGGCCACCAGACGCGCAGCTTTATGTACATCGACGACTGCGTCAAGGGTATCGATATGATCATGCACTGCGACGCCCTGATCGCCACGCCCATCAACCTGGGGTCGAGCGAGTTGATTGCCATCAATACGCTCGTCAGCCTTGCCGAAGAGATCGGCGGCGTGACGTTGGAGCGGCATTACGACCTGGACGCGCCGCGCGGCGTCGCCGGGCGCAACAGCGACAACACCTTCATCCAGCAGGTACTCGGTTGGGAACCCAAAACCCCCTTCCGCGACGGGCTGGCGAAGACCTACGCCTGGATCGAACAGCAGTACGCCGACCGCAAAGCCGGGAAGCACACGGTGCAAGATTGATGATTTGGAGATTTCAGATTTGTTGATTGGAGATTTACTGATTCGCTTATTCGCTGATTCGCTTATTCGCCGATTCGCTCATTCGCTGATTCTGGAGGATCGATATGGTAGACATGACCATTGAATCCGGGCCTTTTGCGCCCACGTGGGAGTCGCTGCGGCAGTTCCAGTGTCCCGATTGGTACCGCGATGCCAAGTTCGGCATCTGGTCGCACTGGGGGGCGCAGTCTGTGCCGATGTACGGCGACTGGTATGCCCGGCAGATGTACGTCGAGGGATCGGATCAGTACCGCTATCACCTGCGCACGTATGGGCATCCGTCGAAGTTCGGCTACAAGGACGTGGCGCGGCTGTGGAAGGCGGAGAAGTTCGACCCGGCCGGGTTGATGGCGCTGTACGTGGCGGCCGGCGCGCGGTACTTCGTGGGGCAGGCGGCGCACCACGACAACTTCCACAACTGGAATTCCACGCACCATCCGTGGAACGCAGTCAACATGGGGCCGCAGAAGGACGTCCTGCAACTGTGGAAAGACGCAGCGCAGGCGCACGGGCTGCCCTTTGGCTTCTCCGAGCACATCGGCGCGACGTTTAGCTGGTATGTGCCTAACAAAGGCGCCGACAAAGCCGGACCGTATGCCGGCGTTCCTTATGACGGCAACGACCCGGCCTACGAAGACCTGTATCTGCCCAACCGGGGCGCCAAAGGGTGGCAGGACGGCGAATGGTACACCAGCAATCCGTGGTGGCACGAAAAATGGTATACCTACGTCAAAGAGTTGATCGACAACTACCAGCCCGACCTGCTCTACTCCGACGGCGGCGTGCCGTTTGGGGACTACGGCCTGCACGCCATCGCGCATCTGTACAATACCAGCGCGCGGCGGCATAACGGCGTCAATCAGGCGGTGTACACCCAGAAGGACAAGAATGTGGACGTATTGTCGGTTGGCGTCTTCGACATCGAGCGCAGCCAGCGGCCTGACATTTTTCCCTACGTCTGGCAGACCGACACCAGCGTTGGCGACTGGTTTTACAACGTCCGCGACGTATACAAGACGCCCAAGCAAGTGGCCGAGATGCTTGTGGATATCGTCAGCAAGAACGGGAACCTGCTGCTGAATATCCCGCAGCGCCCCGATGGCACGCTCGATGACGAGTGTACGTACCTGCTGGAGCGCACGGCAGCGTGGATCAAGGTCAACGGCGAGGGCATCTACGGCACGCGCCCGTGGCAGGTTTCCGGCGAAGGGCCGGCATCCGTCATCATCGAGGGTTTCCGCGAGGACGCCGTCCCCTGGACGATTGAGGATTTCCGCTTTACCGCCAAAGGCCAAACCGTCTACGCCTTCCAGATGAAGTGGCCGGAAGGCGGCAAAACCGTCGTGCGTAGCCTGGCGCAGGGGAGTGTAGGCAAAGTGGTCGCTGTGACGCTGCTGGGCGCCGGCCCGGTCACGTTTGCCCAGACCTCGCGCGGCCTGGCGGTTGACTTACCGGAACAAAAACCGTGCGAGTACGCGCAGTGCTTGCGGGTGACGCTGGCCTAACCTGGACAAGCCGGAAGCCAAAAAGGATTTTACCGCCGAGATCGCTGAGAACGCTGAGAAATCTTGAAAAGTCTCTGCGTTCTCTGCGTACTTCGCGGTGAAATTTCCTGTTTCCCGGAGACATGCAACGTGAAAAATACCAACCTACTCACCGACATTATCGGCCTTCTACCCTACCGTATGGCATTTGCGGGCGGGTGGATCGATCAGCCGTTCGTGTCCAGGCACAATCCCTCGCCGCCCGGCTCGATGGTCGTGGTAGCCCTGGAACCAACCTGCCGTTTTATGGATCGGTGCGGGATGGGGACCAGCACGCGCAAAGTCGCTATGGAGCTTTGGGGTCAGAGACCGCCGGATGACGATCCGGAAAAGTTGATGCGGGAATTATACGCCGCAGAGAACGCAGGGCAGGCAGAGCCATCGGGATCGCAGGACATGGCCGGCATCGTCTATCCCGGCATCAACAGGCTCGATTACGATTTCGCGCATGAGGGCGGCTACTTTCCCGTGCATGTCGAATCGAATAACGACCCCGGCGTCGCCCGCTGGTTGGAGAGCATCCTGCACATGGTGCCAATTGCTCAACGCCCTCCCGGATACAACCCACTGGGCACAAAGAATCTGGATCCAGAGTGGATCAGGCGGCTAGGGCAGTCGGGCAAGGATTGCTTCGATGCGATTATCACTCAGGATTTAGGGAAACTGGGCGCCTCGATGAACGAGTGTATGAAGTGTTGGGAGGCCGTCCTGCCGTGCACGGTGCGCCATCCGACCATTGCCATAGATTTGATGGCGATCTTGGACTACTATCAATCCCGGTACGCAGGAGCGATGTACTCCGGCAGTGGCGGCGGGTACATCTACGTCGTATCGGAGGAAGAGGTGCCGGGATCGTTCCATGTGAATGTCAGAGTTGCGAGCTAGAAGATAACCATGAAGAATATCATCGTAACGGGCAGCTTTGACGATCTGCGCGCGCGTGACTTTCGCTTCCTGGAAGAAGCGGCGAAGCTGGGATGCCTGCACGTGCTGTTGTGGTCTGACGAGGCCATAAAACAGATGGATGGAAAGCAACCCAAATTCCCGCAAGCGGAACGGATGTACATGCTACAGGCGATCCGGTACGTCGATGGGCTGACGCTGGTGACGGGACATATCGAGTGGGACGCCATACCCGAAATCGATGCTATCCAGCCGGACGTATGGGTGGTGGATGAGATGAACGACAACGGTCAAAAGCGTTCGTACTGCGCGGCGCGCGGGATGGCATACCATGTCGTGGAAGAGGATGTTCTGCGACGCTTCCCTGCGGCATGGATCGAAGCCGGTGATGGCCGGACGCCGCGCAAGAAGGTAGTCGTCACGGGCAGTTTCGACTGGCTCCATTCGGGCCATGTGCGATTCTTCGAGGAGACGGCCGAGTTAGGGGATTTGTACGTGGTCGTCGGGCATGATGACAACATCAAGCTGCTGAAAGGGGAAGGGCACCCTTTATTTCCGCAGAACGAACGCAGGTACATGGTGCACTCCATCCGCTACGTCGAACAAGCGCTGATCTCCTCAGGGCACGGCTGGATGGACGCCGAACCGGAGATCGCCAGGATCAAGCCAGATATCTATGCAGTGAATGAGGACGGCGACCGGCCTGAGAAGCGGGCGTTCTGTGACGAACACGGTCTCGCATATATCGTGCTGAAGCGGCTGCCCAAAGACGGGTTGCCGAAGAGGCAGAGCACAGTTCTGCGGGGGTTTTGAGTAGCGCTGTTGGAGGAAATCGAGTGCGGCGCGTGGCTATCTGCCTGACAAATAGGCAGGCTCATAGCCACGCGCCGCGTTTCGACTATGCCAGCGCCTCGGCGGGCTGCTTCTCCATCGCCGGTTAGCGCGTGCTAATCACGGTGAACGACAGGGGCGGCAGCCGCAAGGTCAGCGTGTTGCCCTCGATCGGGCCGACCGCGATCTGGCGCGAGATGACCGTGTCGGGGTGTTCGTAGGTGTTCACTGCCTTGACGTCCGC
>DAOUAY010000371.1:0-6795 GCA_034432995.1 Anaerolineae bacterium
TTCGTAATTCGCAATTCGCAATTCGCAATTCGCAATTCGTAATTCGCAATTCGTAATTCGTAATTCGTAATTCGCAATTCGTAATTCGTAATTCGTAATTCGTAATCAGTATAGTTCACCGGCTAGATACGCGCGTGTTTTGGGTTGTTGGGGATGGTTGAAGACTTGCTGCGCTGGGCCGTGCTCGATGAGTTCGCCCAAGTACATAAAAAGCACGTAATCGGCCAGGCGGCGCGCTTGCCGCAATACGTGCGTCACCATAATGATGGTGTAGTTGGTTTTCAAATCGATCAGCCGTCCTTCGATGCGCTGCGCCGAGATCGGGTCGAGCGCTGACGTGACCTCGTCGCACAGGAGCACGTCCGGTTCCACCGCCAGCCCGCGCGCCAGGCACAATCGCTGCTGCTGCCCGATCGAGAGCGCCGTGGCAGGGGCGTTCAGACGATTCTTCACCTCGTCCCATAGTCCGGCGGCGCGCAGTTCTTTTTCCACGATGGCGTTCAATGGCTCGCGCTGCCGCACGCCGTACAGGCGCGGCCCGTAGGCCACGTTGTCGTAGATCGACATCGGCAGCGGGAAGGGGCGCTGCGCCAATAATCCGATGCGCTTGCGCACCTCGGTTACATCTACGTCCGGCGCGTAGACGTCCTGCCCGTCGAACATGATTTTTCCCCACACGCGCACGCCATCCACCAACTCGGTCAACCGGCTGATGGAACGCAGCAGCGTCGTCTTGCCGCATCCCGACGGCCCGATGATCGCGGTGATCTGTTGGGCCGGGATATCGACGCTCACGTCGCGGATGGCGAGCTGGCTGCCGTAGGCGACGTTCAGGCCTTGAATCTGGATCAACGGTTCATTGGTTGTACTATTCATAACGCACCTCGAAAATGTCAACGGATTGAACGGATTTTAACGGATTTTTTTCTTTTTAATCCGTTTCATCCGTTGAATCCGTTGACAGATTTTTATCCTCGTTGGCGTGGTATCCCCAGGTTCTCAGTGGATGATGTGCCGCGACAGGCGGCGGGTGAGGCTGCGCGCGCCCAGGCTCAGGCCCAGCACGATGACCGTCAGCACCAAAGCCGAGGCGTATGCGCGCTCCTGCACTTGCGGTACCGGCGTCCCAAGCTGGAAGAAGACCGCCAGCGGCAGCGACGCCACCGGACGCAGCAGCGTGGTCGGCATACGGTCGGTGTACCCGGCGGTGAACAGCACCGAAGCCGCGTCGCCGATGCCGCGCCCGCAGGCCAGCAGCACGGCGGTCAGCAGGCCCGGCGCCGCTTGCCGTAGGACGACGCGCACGGCGGTTTCCAGGCGCGTCGCGCCCATCGCATACGAGACTTCCTTCAGTTCGTGGGGCACCATCAGCAGCACTTCATCCATCGTGCGGATCATCACCGGGAACTCCAACAGCGCCAGCGCGATGATGCCGCCGAGCAGCGAAGCGCGCAGCCCCAGCAGCAACATCAGCGTAAAGCCGAACGCGCCATAGACGATGGATGGCACGCTCCACAGCACGTCCAGCGAGAGGCGGATGAGGTCGAGCAGCCGGTTGCGTTTGGCGAACAGATGCAGGTAGAGGACGACGGCCAGCGCCGGGAAGAAGCTCAACGCTGTCGCCGCGGCCACCAGCACCAGCGAGCCGGTGATCGCGTTGAGGATGCCGCCCTCCTTGCCCAGGTAATAGCCGCCTTTCGGCGTTTGGGTGAGCATCGCCCAATTGAGCGCGGGCAGCCCCTTCACGAGCACCGTCCCCAAAATGGCCGCGACGCTGCCCACCACCAGCACCAGCGAAGCGATCATCAGTCCCTTCATGAGGCGCTCTTCGAGATGTTTGTTGATTTTCATCACTAGAACTCCGTTAGTCAGATAGTCGTTAGTCGCGTAGTCAGAGAAACCGCCATTCAGCATCGCTTTAAGGGGATCGCCAGATCCCCGGCTATGTCAGCAGTCGAGGATCTGCCGATCCCCTCTGAGCAAAGCTGTTATGCCGTCGATTTGATCGCTCGCGCCAGGACAATGCGCGCGACGATGGTGAAGATGAGGACGACGATCAACAGCACCAGGGCCGCCGCCAGCAGCGCCGCGTCGTACAGCGGGATGGACATCATCTCGCCGTAGTTGTTGGCGATGAGCGAGGGCAGCGTGTAGGCCGGGTCGAAGATCGAGCGGGGGATGCGGGCGACGTTCCCAGTCACCATCATCACCGCCATCGTCTCGCCGAAGGCGCGCGAGAAGCCCAGGACGATGGCGGCGATCACGCCGGGACGCGCCCGGCGCAGCACCACCGTCTTGATCATCTGCCAGCGCGTCGCGCCCAGGGCCAGCGCCGCTTCGCGCATCCCGAAGGGCACCGCACGGATGACTTCCTCCGTCACCGAGATGATGATGGGGAAGACCATTACTGCCAATACTACACCGCCGGCCAGCACGCCGTAGCCGGTGGGGTTGTTGGCGCGGAAGAGGGGGATGAAGCCGAGCGTCCGGCTTATTGAAGGCGTCACGTAATCGCGGATGACCGGTACGACGGTGAGTGTCCCCCACACGCCGTACACCACCGAGGGGATGCCCGCCAGCAGGTCGATCACCGGCTTGACGCCCTGGCGCAGGCGCGCGGGCGCGTACTCTGAGAGGTAGATCGCCGTCAGCAGGCAAGGCGGCACGGCCAGGAGCATCGCCAGGAGTGTAACGGCCAACGTCCCAACGATGAACGGGAAAAAGCCAAACTGCCCGCGCAGCGGACTCCACTCTGACGAGGTCAGCAGGTGTCCCAGAGGCTGGAGATCCAACAGGGGCCGCGCGCGGGCGAGCAGCGCCAGCCCGATGGCGATCACCAACATGGCGGCAATCCACGTCAGCCCGCCCATGACGCGCCCCGCGCTCTGGTCTTTCAACCGGCGTAGGTATGGTTTGTGGGCCATGAGCTTGCTACTTCAAGTTCGCCAGCTCGGCTTTCAGTTCTGCGTCTGTGAGTGGGATGTAGCCGGTGGGTTCCACAAACGCCTGGCCGTCGGTGAGGATCCATTCGATGAAGGCCAGCGTGATGCCGGTGGGTTTGCCTTTGGTGACAAGGTTGAGTGTGCGCGCTGGGGGTGAAGGATAGCGGCCCTCGGCGATAGCGGTCATAACGCCTTTCTTGTCGGCGTAGAAATTTTCGTTTTCATCCACTTTACCGTTGTCGTTGCGGTCTAGCGGCAGGATTTGCAAGCCTTCCACCGGTTTCCCGCTGTCGGCGTCGTAGGCGAAGTTGAGGTTGTTGAAGCCGATCCCCAGCGGGTCCTGCGTGACGGCGCTGGCGAGTCCGGGGTCGCCGTAGACAGCCACACCCTGCAAGTCCTCTTGCTTGTACTTGCCTAGAAATTGCGCCCAGGTCTCCGCCGCGCCGCAAGCGTCCGAACGGGTGTAGACGTGGATTTCATCGGTGATGGTGGGATCGCCGAGCGCCTCGCCCCAGGTGGTGACTTTACCGCGCCAAATGCCTTCGAGGATGCCCTGTGTTGCGCCGCCGGCTTGCAGGCGGGCCAGGTGGGGATTGTTCGCGCTGATCGTGGGCAGGACGGCGTCGCGCGTCACTTGCACGCGAAACGCGCCTTGCTCCACTTCGGTGTCGTGAATGTCGCGGGACACCATACCGATGTCCACCGCGCCGCCGAGTGCATCGGCCATGCCCTTACCCGCGCCACCCGCCGAAATGTCGAATTGCACGTCAGGATAGACTTTCTGATACTCTTCGCTCCATGTGACCACCATCGGGTACAGCGCCCACGCGCCGGAGATGGCGATATCGCCTTTCAGCGCGCTCCCGTCTGACGCAGACTGTTTCCCGCCACAGCCGCTTAGCGCCAGACCGAGCAATCCACATACAGCGAGGACACACAGCATTCTCTTCATGATGTTATCCCTCCACTTTTGCGATTGAAATGCCATGTCCATTATAGCCGTTTTGGGACAGAGGCCAACGTGGGATTTCAGTGACGTGCCAATCCTCCGTACAAAAAAAGCGGGTGCAATGTAGAGCAAAGACACGCAACATCGCGTTCACTCGCATCCAGTCGATATCGTATCTGCGTTCTTTCATGGTTTCGTCTCCTTGTGCAGCTATGATAAAGATGATCTGCTCTTGCCCGTGGAGGCAGCAATCATCATCTGCGTAAAGATGGGGATTGGCTTTATACGTAGATGTGCATCTATCTTTATTATATGCCCGATTTCCGGTTTGTATCCTATGGTTTAGCGCAAACTACGTGACAAAAGGATATTGCTCCGCAAGCAGATGAAACAGTATAATATGGGCATAGTCGAACAAAGAAAGGAGGGCGCGATGAAAGCATTGGTCAAGCGGCACAGAAAAGAAGGGTTGTGGTTGGAGGACCTCCCCGAGCCGGAGGTGGGGATCAACGATGTGCTGATCAAAATCCACAAGACCGCGATCTGCGGGACGGACGTGCATATCTGGAATTGGGACGCCTGGTCGCAGAAGACGATCCCCGTGCCAATGGTCGTCGGGCACGAGTTCGTGGGGACGGTGGCGGCGTTCGGCAGCAACGTCCACGATATGCAGGTGGGCGATATTGTCTCTGGCGAGGGCCACATTATCTGCGGGCGCTGCCGCAACTGTCTGGCCGGGCGACGGCATCTGTGCAACCAGACGCAGGGTGTCGGCGTCAACCGGCCCGGCGCGTTCGCGGAGTACCTGTGCATCCCCGTGACCAACGTGTGGCACGCCGACCCTAACATCCCGCTGGACATCCTCAGCATCTTCGACCCGTTCGGCAATGCGACGCACACGGCGTTGGCGTTCAAGGTGCTCGGCGAGGATGTGCTGATCACCGGCGCGGGGCCGATCGGCATCATGGCAACGGCGATTGCCCGGCACGCCGGCGCGCGCTACGTCGTCACCACCGATATGAATTCCTATCGCCTGGAGTTGGCGAAAAAGATGGGGGCGACCGTCGCGTTGAACATCCGCGAGAAGACCATTGCCGACGTGCAGAAAGAGTTGGGGATGAAAGAGGGGTTCGACGTGGGGCTGGAGATGTCGGGCAACGGGCAGGCGTTCCGCGATATGCTGGCGAATATGTGCCACGGCGGGAAGGTCGCGCTGTTGGGCATTCTGCCGGAGGACCTGGCGATTGACTGGAACACGGTCATCTTCAACATGCTGACCATTCGCGGCATCTACGGGCGTGAGATGTACGAGACGTGGTATCTGATGCAGTCGATGCTGCAAACCGGCCTGGACATTAGCCCGGTGATCACACATCGCTTCCACTACACCGAGTTCGAGGAAGCCTTCGCCGTGATGCGTTCCGGCAACTCCGGCAAGGTCATTCTCAATTGGCTGTGAGTTTCTTTGGGCAGGATTTGGACGCTGATCTTCGCAGATTCACGCAGATTTTGTCGCTTCGCTTGCGCGTTTACTTTATCTGCGAAAATCAGCGTGAATCCGCGTCCGATTTTACGGACTGTGTAACTGCTGTGAGGTGTAAGTTCAATGTGTGATTCCAACGATGTGCATCGTGCTGTGCAAAATCTCTACGACAGCGCGCCGGAGCGCGAGTGGCAGCGGATGGAGCGACACCGCACGGAGTTCGCGGTGACGCTGCGGGCGCTCGACGCGCACCTGCCGCCCACGCCGGCCCGCGTGCTGGATTGCGGCGGCGGGCCGGGCCGTTACGCGATTGCCCTGGCGCAGCGCGGTTACGACGTCACGCTCTTCGATCTTTCGCCGGAACTGCTGACGATGGCGCGGGTGAAAGCTGCCGAGGCCAGTGTGTCGTTGAGCGGCTTCGAGCAAGGGACGGCGACCGACCTCTTGCGCTTCGCCGACGACAGCTTCGACGCCGTGCTGCTGATGGGGCCGCTCTATCACCTGCTCGGCGAAGCCGAGCGCAAGCAGGCGTTGGCCGAAGCCTACCGCGTGGTCAAACCGGGCGGGCCGGTCTTTGCGACGTTCATCACCCGTTATGCCGGTTACATCGACGCCGCGGCTCGCTATCCCGAACGCGCTATCGAGGAGGCGCAAGATTACCTCCACATCGCGCAAACCGGCCTTCTGCCGCCGCGCGCCGATGGCGCGGCCACCTTCACCGCGTACTTCGCGCATCCCACCGAGGTCGCGCCGCTTTGCCACAGTGTTGGTCTCGACGTGGAGACCGTGCTCGGCGTGGAGGGGCTTGTCAGCTTGCGCGAACAACTGATCAACGCATTGGCAGGGGACGCCTGGGAATTCTGGGTGGATGTGAACTATCAGATCGCCTCCGATCCGACCATTCACGGCGGGGCAGAGCACTTGCTGGCGGTGTGCCGCAAGCCGCGCTGGCGTTCTGTGCTGAAGCGCGTCGTGGCCGCGTTGGATGCGGCGGGCATCGACTACCGTGTCGTCGGCGGCGCATCGCTGGCGCTGCGCGGGCTGTCTGTTCCGGTCAACGACATCGACATCGAAATGGCTGTCGAAGACGCCTACCGCTGTCAGGATTTGTTCGCGGCGCGCGTCGTCGATCCGGTGGCCTTTCGTGAGGGCGAATACGCGCGCTCGCGCATCGGGCGCTTCACCTTCGATGGCCTCCGCGTCGAAATCATGGCTGACCTGCAATGGCGCAAAGGCGACCGGTGGGCGCCGACATTCCTGACCACGCGCGCGACCGTCGATCTGGACAAGACGCCGGTTTCTGTGCTCGAGTTGGAGGAAGAAGCGCTGGCCTACCTGCGCCGTGGTCGCCTGGACCGTCTCGCCCTCTGCTTGCCCCACTGCGATCCCGACCGCTTCCGCGCGCTTTTCCAGGACGCCGT
>DAOUAY010000372.1:0-9652 GCA_034432995.1 Anaerolineae bacterium
AGCAAATGAGTACAGACCAAATCTTGAGCTTCAGCTATCGACAACTGCCGCAAGGGCAGCGTGGCGCGCAACAATTCGCGCACATTGGCCACCGACAGACTCAGCAGGCTGTCCACGCCCAACTCAGCGGGCAAGGTGTCGTCGGTGGGGAATTGCCCGCGCCACTCCCAGCGGGTTTCGGCAATGAACCAACTGGCCAAGATGGTCAAGGCCAATTGATGTTCCCAGGCGCCATACTTGAGCGCCTGAAATTCATCCCAGCCCAATTCAGATTTGGCATCCCGGATCGAACACTCCACAAAACCGCGCGCCGATTCCATATACGCCAGCCGCAACAAAGAGGTGTCGGCGGGCGCATTGCTGAACGCGTACCGGATCTCTCCATCCGCTTCGCGCCGCATGACCAGCCATTCCTGAGTGGGCGCCCCATCGCGCAAGGTCCATACCTGGCGCGCCGCATAGGGCGCGATCAACTCGCCGCGCGCGGTGGCCCGCACGCGCACGGTTTGCCAGACCGTATCCGCGTGCAGCGCCACGTCCCGCACCGCGATGGGCTTCTCCGGCGACAACACGCGCGGGCGGCGCGCCTGCTTCCCCCGTTTCTTCGTCGCCGGCACGCCCCACACCGGGCGCTGCAGGTACACGCGCATGGTGCTAGGCACATCCGCCACATACACAATCTGCGCCGCGGCCAACTTGGCGCGAAACCAGTTAGCCCGACCATACAAGTCATCGCAGGCAAACCAGTCACAGGGTACACCCGCCGCGCGCACCCGCTCGATCATCTGCCAGCCCAGCATCACTTTGGTTTGGAATGTGCGGCTGTCGGGCATTCCTATGTGCTGGCGACGGGAAAGCGCCTCTGGCGCGAACCAGGCTTCTGGCACAAACAACTCGCCATCAATCCATGTCCAAAGGCCACCGCACGCCATGGTCAAAAATACCCCCACCTGGCAGACATCCTCTTTCCCCAAGCGCCCATTATGTTGCCGACCACTGCCCGCACTGCCCAGGCCCGCTTTAGCATCGGCGCTCTCGTCCAAGATCAACACGCGCTCCTGCTGATCCACCCACAGCGCGCTCACTTCGCGTTGTACTTGGGCGATCACACTCCGCCCCGACCACGGCGAATTGCTCATAAAGTGCTGGATGTTGGCGGCGTTCTCCAACGCTTCCGCGGCAATCCCGCTATAGGTGCGCTTTTGCGTCATGCGCAGCATTCCGCTCAGATAAGCGTAGCCATGCGCCCCTTGATCGCGGGTGCGTGTCCAGAAATGAGGCCGGTAGCGTCCCCAAATCTGGCGCAAACGCTGTGGCAATTGTTCCACCGCCGCGGTTGGCAGACCCCACCGACTGGCTTCCAATGTGTTTTTGTTAGCGATTTGTTCTTCATTCGTTCATTTATCGCATATTTGTTGTTTTTCGCAAGGGCGCAGTTTTTTGTTAGTAATGTGCCATTGTCCTAATAGTTACGATTTGCATTGAGTTCAATGCGGTGAATTGACTATGCATCTGGACAGCCTATAATCATCTCATACCGGTTCGGTTTGAGCCTTATGGTGAAAAGGGGCTGACCATGCATCCACTCGAAACCTATCTGCACGAGTTAAGCGAAATTCATTTCTCCGGCGCGGGCGTCAAGGAGACGTCCTATTACCCCGCGCTGGCGACGTTGCTCAACGACGTGGGCAAGACGCTCAAGCCCAAAGTTCGCTGTATCATCCACCTGCGCAGCCAGGGCGCGGGCATCCCCGATGGCGGATTGTTTACGGCAGACCAACTCCGCGGACTGGACGAGGACGCGGACCCGTTAACCGGACAATTGCCCGCGCGCGCCGTGTTGGAAGCCAAAGGCGTCAGCGCCAACATCGGCGCGTTGTGCGCGAGCGGACAGGTCGCCCGGTATCTGGAAAAATATGGGCTGGTGTTGGTCACGAACTATCGCGCTTTTCAACTGCTGCGGGCCGGACCGCAGGGCCAGCCGCTCAAGCTGGAAGCGTACACCCTCGCCGAATCCGAGAAAGACTTCTGGGCGCTGGCGGCGCATCCCCGCAAGGCCGCGCAGATGCACGGCGAGCTGTTCGCCGATTACTTGCGGCGCGTCATGCTCGCCGACGCCCCGCTCGCCACGCCGGAAGATGTGGCCTGGTTCCTGGCCTCCTATGCCCGCGACGCGCGCGCCCGGCTGGAACTCCCCTCGCCCGCCGGGAAGCCTGTCCTGAGTGGAGCGAAGGAAGGGGCCGGGGGTGAGGGTCTGGCCGCAATCCGCCAGGCGTTGGAAGAAACGCTCGGTCTGACCTTCGAGGGCGACAAGGGCGAGCATTTTTTCCGCTCGACGCTGGTGCAGACGCTCTTCTACGGCATTTTCTCCGCCTGGGTGTTGTGGCGCGGCGAAAATCCGGCGCGGCAAGACACCTTCGACTGGCGCACCTCCGCCTACTACCTGCACGTGCGCGTGATCCAGGCGTTGTTCGAGCAAGTCGCCGATCCCGGCAAGCTGCGGGCGCTGCGCCTGATGGACGTGCTGGAACGGGCCGGCGCGACGCTCAACCGTGTGGATCGGGACGCCTTTTTTGCCGCGTTCGAGCAGGGCCAGGCCGTGCAGTACTTCTACGAGCCGTTCCTGCAAGCCTTCGATCCCCAACTGCGCAAGGATATGGGCGTGTGGTACACCCCGCCCGAAATCGTGCGCTACATGGTTGCCCGTGTGGATACGGTGCTGCGAGAAGAATTGAATATCGCCGATGGGCTGGCCGACCCCCGCGTGGTGGCGCTCGACCCGTGCGCGGGGACCGGCGCGTATCTGGTGGAAGTGCTCAACCGCATCGCCGCAACCCTGCGCGAGAACGGCGCCGGCGCTTTGCTCGGCGGCGAAGTGAAGCGCGCGGCGCAGGAGCGCATTTTGGGCTTCGAGCTTTTGCCCGCGCCCTACGTGGTGGCGCACCTGCAACTGGGACTGCTGCTGCAAACCCTGGGCGCGCCGCTGGCCGAGGGCGAGCGCGTGGGGATGTACCTCACCAACGCCCTCACCGGCTGGGAGCCGCCGCAGGAACCCAAGACGCAGTTGCCCCTGTTCTACGAGCTGGCTCAGGAGCGCGACGCAGCGGAGAAGGTCAAGCGCGAGGCGCAGATTTTGGTTGTCCTTGGCAATCCGCCGTACAATGCGTTTGCCGGCGTCAGCCCGAAGGAAGAGCAAGGGCTGGTAGAACCCTACAAAGCAGGTTTGATTGCCGAATGGGGCATCAAAAAGTTCAACCTTGATGACCTGTACGTGCGCTTCTTCCGTCTGGCCGAGCGCCGCATCGCCGAGCAGACCGGGCGCGGCATAGTGTGCTATATCTCCAACTTTTCATATTTAGGCGATCCGTCCTTTGTGGTTATGCGTCAACGATTTTTGAGCGAGTTCGACGCGTTATGGTTCGATTGTTTGAATGGCGATAGCCGCGAAACCGGTAAACTCACGCCGGATGGCAAGCCCGACCCTAGCGTATTTTCTACAGACTTTAACCGCGAGGGTATCCGCGTTGGCACGGCGATTGGCCTGCTGGTGCGAAAAGGGCAACGCGCCAGCCAGCCCAAAGTAGTTTTTCGCCAGTTTTGGGGCGTGACCAAGCGTGCGGATTTGCTCGACAGCCTCACCGATCCCGATTTTGATGCGCACTACGAAGCGGCGACGCCCGACAAGAGCAACCGCTATTCGTTCCGGCCTAGCGAGACGACTTCAGAGTATTTGAGTTGGCCGAAACTCACCGACTTGTGCGCCGAAGCGCCGAGCAATGGATTGATGGAAAAACGCGGCGGCGCGCTCATAGACATTGAGCGCGATGCGCTAGAGCAGCGAATGAGATTGTACTACGGTGTTTCGGTCAGTTGGGAAAGCGTCAAGGCGTTGAAAACCGGCCTGACGCAGGATGCAGCTCGTTTCGACGCTCAGAAAGCGCGTGCAAAAGTGTTAGCGGTAGAGAAATTTGAGTCATACAGACTGATGCGTTATGCTCTTCGTCCTTTTGATACCCGGTGGTGCTTTTATAGCCCAACTCGGCCTCTGTGGAATGAGCCGCGTCCGACTTTATGGGCGCAGATGTGGGAAGGGAACTCTTTTTTGATGACCCGTCCGGCAGGCGTCGCAAGTCCGGAGGGCGTGCCTTTCTACTTTACACGGCTTTTGGGCGACAATGACTTTTTGCGCGGACACGCTTATTATTTCCCGTTGCGATTACGGTTGGCTGTGAATCACACGACTTCCGGGCAACTCTCTATGCTTGAAATCGCACCCGCAGCGACTGCCAATCTCTCCCCCACCGCCCGCGCCTACCTCGCCGCGTTGGGCTTGCCCGATCCCGATACCGACCCCGACACGGCGACGCTGATTTGGATGCACGCCCTCGCTATCGGCTATTCACCCGCCTACCTGCGCGAAAATGCGGGTGGCTTGCGCCAGGACTGGCCCCGCATCCCTCTGCCCGACAGCAAGGCGGCGCTTGTCGCCTCCGCCGCGTTGGGTCAGCGCGTCGCGGCGCTGCTCGATACCGAGACGCCCGTGCTCGGCGTCACGGCCGGCGCAATCCGGCCCGAACTGCGCCAGATCGCCGTCGTCGAGGGCGCAACGCCGCTCGATTTGGCCGTCACTGCCGGGTGGGGCAGCGCGGGCAAGGGCGGCGTCACCATGCCGGGCAAGGGCAAGCGCATCGAGCGCGCCCCTACGCCCGAAGAGCGCGTCCCAGGCCTGCATCTACTCCCCTCTCCCGATGGGAGAGGGGGCGGGGGTGAGGGAGGAACGACGCACGACGTTTATCTCAACGACGACGCGCACTGGCGCAATATCCCGGTTCGCGTGTGGGAGTACACGATCGGCGGGTATCAGGTCATCAAGAAATGGCTCAGCTACCGCGAACAGAAATTGCTCGGTCGCCCGCTCATCCACGACGAAGCCCGCGAAGTGCAGCACATGGCCCGCCGCATCGCCGCGATCGTGTTGCTGGAACCGGAACTGGATGCAAATTATTGCGCCGTCAAAGCGGTGATGTAGGTATAGACTATGGCAATTCAATGCCCGGCGTGTCATTTCGAAAACCCCGACGGTTTTGCGTTCTGCGGCAGATGCGGCGCGAAGTTAGCCGTCGTGTGTCCCCAATGCGGCGCGGAAATCCCGCCGGGCTTCGCGTTCTGCGGGCGCTGCGGGACGCGCTTGGCGCCGCTTGCGCCTGCCGCTCTCATCACCGAAGAAGAGCTGGCCCGCATCGAGCCGTATCTTCCCCCCGGCTTCCTCGACGACCTGCCGCCCGCCGCCCTCTGGCAGCCCGCCGACGTAACGCGCGTCCAGGAGATGCTGGCCCGTCTGCTGGAAAGCGTTGCCACCTACTTGCCGCGCTATCTGGTGCAGGCGGAGTTGGCTGCGCCGGAGACGGCTGCGGGCGGCGAATTCTTGCGTGGGACATTGCTGTTTTCCGACATCAGCGGCTTCACCGCGATGTCGGAACGCCTGAGCACGCTCGGCAAAGACGGCGCGGAGCAGATCGTCGCGCTGGTGAACCGCTACTTCAGCGCGATGTTGCGCGTGCTGTTCACCTACGGCGGCGACCTCTTCAAGTTCGGCGGTGACGCGCTGCTGGCCTTTTTCCCCGACAGCCCAGAGACGCCCGGCAGCGTCAACGCCCTGCGCGCGGCGTGGGCGATGCAGCAGGCGATGGCGGCCTTCCGCGAGGTCGAGACCAGCCTGGGGACGTTCCCTTTGCAGATGAAGATCGGTATGCACGCCGGGCCGTTCTTCGCCGCGCGGGTGGGCGCGCCCAAAAAGCGCGAGTTCGTCGTCACCGGCCCCACCGTCAACGCCACGGCGATGGCCGAAAGCGCCGCCGTCGCCGGGCAAATCCTCGCCAGCGACGCCGTCTACGCGCAAGCGCAGACGCAACCCGGCTGCACCTTCACTCCCGGCCCGCCCGGATACTATCTCCTCGACGCCTTCGATATTCCCCCCTCTATCTCTATCTCTATCTCTCCCTCTCCCTCTCTCTCTCCCTCTCTCTCCCTCCCAGAAGCCTTGCGTCAGACCACGACTGCGCTCGAACGCCTCACGCCCTATCTGCCGCCGGGGTTGCTCGCGCGTTTGTTACCTATGGAAAGCGGGCAGGATGCTGGCGATTCCAACTATGGCGACAGCGGCGAGCATCGCCTGGTGGCGATCCTCTTCGCCAACTTCACCGGCGCGAGTGATCTCGTCGAGCGTCTGGGACCGGGGCGTGAGGCCGCTATCGCGCGCGCGCTGAACGACTACTTTGTGATGATGGATGAAATTGTCGAGCGGTATGGCGGCGTGGTAAACAAGATCGACCTGTACGATCACGGCGACAAGCTGATGGCGCTCTTCGGCGCGCCGGTGGCGCACGAGGATGACGCCGAGCGCGCCGTCCGCACAGCTCTCGACATGCAACGCGCGCTGGAATATGAGGGGGAGAGAGGGAGACAAGGGGAGAGGGAGAGCCTCACCCCCTCACCCTTCCACCCCCTCACCCCCTCTCCCCGCTGGCGACAGCGCATCGGCGTGAGCACCGGGATGGTTTTCGCCGGACACGTCGGCGGGGCGATGCGCCGCGAGTACACCGTGATGGGCGATGAGGTGAACCTGGCGGCGCGGCTGATGAGCGCGGCGCAGGAAGGGGAAGTCCTGCTCGCCGGATATGTGCAGCGCAAAGTGCGCGCCTTCTTCGAGGTGGCCGACCGGGGCGAGGTGCAGTTGAAAGGCAAGAGCAAACCGGTGCCCACCTTCACGGTTGTGGGGCGACGGGCGCAGCCGGAACCGGTGCGCGGCATCCGGGGATTGCGTTCCACGTTGGTGGGCCGCGCCGAGGAGCAAGCTACCGTGCGCCGCTTGATCGCTGAATTGTTCACCGGGCGCGGCGGCATCCTCTCGCTCATCGGCGAGGCCGGACTGGGCAAAAGCCGCATGGTGTCTGAGATGCGCGCCAGTGTGACAGACGAAATCGCGCTCATCTGGGTGGAAGGGCGCTGCCTCTCCTACACGCAACACGTCAGTTACTCGGCGTTCACCGATGTGATTCACGCTTTCCTGCGCATCGTCGATACCGACAACGAGTTCGACATCCGCGAGAAGCTACGCCGTTACATCGAATACCTCTTCCCCGACGGTGACGCTGCCGATGCGCAACCCTATCTGGCGCATTTTCTCAATCTCTCGCTGAGCGAACCCGAAGCCGAGCGCGTGACGTATCTTTCGGGCGAGGCGTTGCAACGGCAAATGCTGCGGGCGATCACGGCGCTGATCGAGCGGATTGCGATGGCGCAACCGCTGGTGATCGTCTTCGATGACCTGCACTGGGCGGATTCGGCCTCTTTGTTGCTGCTGGAACGCTGTCTCATGCTTACCGACCGCGTGCCTTTGCTGATTGCGATGCTGTACCGGCCTGTGCGCGATCACGGTTGTTACGATCTGGGACAACTCGCGGCGCGCGACTACCCGCATCGCTACGTCGAAATCCAGCTCAGACCGTTGGACCTACAGGCTGGGCAGGATCAAGAACTGGTCTGCAATCTGCTGACGTTGGAGAAGCTCCCTTCGGCGCTGGCGCACCTGGTTTCCCGCGCTGAAGGCAACCCGTTTTATATCGAAGAAATCATCCGCTCGCTCATCGATCAAGGGATCGTTGTCCTCCAGGATGGCGGATGGCGGCTGGATCGGGAGATCGACCTGCGCGTTGTCCCCGATTCGCTGCAAGGGCTTATCATGGCCCGCATCGACCAACTGCTGGAAGAAGCGCGGCGCACGCTGCAACTGGCGGCTGTCGTCGGGCGCACTTTCACCCACGAGTTGCTGGCATGGTTATCTTCGGCGGCGGCGTTGATGGCGCACCTGGACGTCAATCTGGCAACTTTGCAGCGCACCGAGTTGATCCGCGAGCGCGCCCGGCTGCCGGAACTGGAATACATCTTCAAGCACGTGCTGGTGCGCGACGTGGCCTACGAGAGCCTGCTGCTGCGCGACCGCCGCACCTATCACAGCCTTATCGGGCGGCATCTGGAGGAAATCTACGCTGGTCAAAAGCTGGAAGAGGTCTACGAATTGCTGGCGCATCACTACAGCCTGTCCGACGATCACGCCAAGGCCCTCAAGTACCTGGTCAAATCGGGCGACAAAGCCCGGCTGGCCTATGCCAACCCGGAGGCGATTGCGTTTTACCGGCAGGCGGATGAACTCGCCGCGCAACTACAGCAAACCGAAGCATCGGTTGTTATCGCCGAAGGTTTGGGCGACGTTCTGTTTCATGTGGGCGAATCGGAGGAAGCGCTGGCGTGTTATGAACGGGCGCTGACGTGTTGCGGCGATTCGAAACAACAGGCTGACTTGTATCGCCGGATGGCCATTGTCTACCAAAATCTGGGAGAATATGAAAAGGCGCTGGCTGCTTGCGAGCAAGGGCTGAGTTTAGTCGCTTCTGAAGGCGAAAAAGCGGTCGAGATAGCTCGATTATTGATCGTCCGGTCACGCATTTATGAACAGCAAGGGCAAAGTGAAGTCGCACTGGTTGATAGCGAAGCCAGCCTCGTCATTTTGGAACACACAACGCATTATCGAGAAATCGCTCAAGCTCATAATGTGTTAGGGCTAAGCTATCGCAGCCGTCAACCGGACAAGGCTATCACGCATCTGGAACAATCCTTGAGCATCTTTGAACGCATCGGCAATGCATACGAAGCGGCCAGAATTTTCAACAACCTGGCTATCCTCCACTATCAGACAGATCTGAGCCGTTCGGCCGATTACTTCAACCGCGCCTTGAAGACATTGCAGCGATTTGGCGATATATGGGGGGAAGCCGCCGCCTATATGAATTTGGGTATCGTCCAGTATGCGCGGGGCGACTATGGACAGGCAATCGATTACTATGAACATAGCTTACGGATGACCGAGCGATTGGGCGACAAACCTGGGATTGCCGATTGTCATGTCAATCTGGGAGAAGCCTATCGCGCGCAGGGTGATTTTGTCCACGCCATCACCCATTTGGAAAAGAGTTTGATTGTTGCACAGGAAATCGGCGCGAGTGAGACCGAAATCGAATGTCATCGTCAGTTGGCAGAATGTTATTTGGAAATAGGTGAATTTGAACGCGCTCTCCAATCTTGCCGCGAAGCGCTTCTCCATATAAAGGCCACCGGGGATCGTAAAGCAGAAGGTAGTATCTATCGCGTCATGGGTAATATTTTCCTCAAAATTAACGACTTGACGTCAGCAATCATCCATTTTGAACAAAGCATAGCTATCCTACGCGAACTCAATCAGGACTTTGATCTGGGGACGGCGATTTATGATTTTGCGCTTGTCCTCAAAGCTGCCGGACGCACAGGTGAAACCCGCGCGGCGCTCGCCGAAGCCCTCACGCTTTTCGAGCGACTGGAACTGTCACAGGAACAGGAACGGGTGCGTGTTGCGTTGAGTGAACTACCCGTGATGTAGAACAAGCTGGCAGATTGCCGTTTCGCAATCCGCCAGCTTGTTTTCAGGCCGGTTCCGCGCGGCGTAAATAGCTTCCCTTTCGATGCTTGCCAGGGATCGTTAGATCCCCGTGTAGCGCGCGGGCATCACGGATCTGACGATCCGCTCCAAGCATGGTTGGCTATTCCCGCAGCACCAATG
>DAOUAY010000373.1:0-2223 GCA_034432995.1 Anaerolineae bacterium
GATGCGGTTCTGGGCGAGGACACTCCAGAGCAGGGCAACGCACAGGCTATCTTGGACGAGTTCGAGCGCGCCAATCTGTTCATCGTTCCGCTGGACAACGAGCGGCGCTGGTATCGCTATCATCGCCTCTTTGCGGATTTGTTGCGACAACGACTGCGCCAGATTGCCGATGCCGAGACGATTGCGGCGTTGTACTTGCGCGCCAGCGCGTGGTACGAACGCGAAGGTTTGATTGCCGAAGCGGTGTCTTGCGCGCTCGCCGTTCCGGATTACGAATACGTCGCGGCGCTCGTCGAGCGTCACGTGTTGCCGTATTTCTATCGCAGCGAAACGGTGTTGGTGTACACCTGGCTCAAGGCGCTGCCTGAAGCGTCGTTGCGCGCCCGCCCATTGTTGAGCGCTGTTTACGCCGGTTGTCTGGCGATTGTGACATCTTCGCCGGTTGCTTTCGATCAGGTAGAGGCATGGTTGGACGCGGCAGAAGCCGGACTGCCTACTGCGCCTCCCGCCAATGCCGGAGAAGTTACCGGCTTCGTCCTCAAATTCCGCGCTTATCTGGCTCGCTTTCGCGGGGCGCCGCCGGCGGAAGTCGTCGCGCTTTCGCAACAGGCGTTGGAACGTCTGCCGGAGGGAAACACGTGGTTCCGCAGCGCGCTGTACTATAATCTAGGCGCTACATACTGGGACCTGGGCGATGAGGCGGCGGCGATCCAGGCCTGGAAGATGTGTCGCGCGGTGGGCGAGGCGTGCGGCGACCTGTTCAATGCGTTGAGCGCGGTCCACGCGCTGGCGATCGTGGCGTTCCTCTACGGGCAACTGCGTGAAGCCGTGGCGATGTGCCAGGATGCGCTGCAGTCCATGGTTGTACCGGCCGAACGCCACGGACGCTCGTTGCCGATCTCGGGGGTATTGCACGTGACGCTGGGCATCATTCACCTGTTTCGGAATGAGTTGCAGGCTGCCGAGGAGTCATTGACGCGCGGCTTGGCGCTGCTGGCATTGACCGCTTCCACCTTCACGCGCCTGGAAGGGCGCTTCGCGCTGGCGCGTCTCAAACAGGCGCAAGGCGACGAATCCGGCGCTATGGAGGTCCTTCGCCAGGCCGAGCAGTTGTACGCCCTGAGTGGCTCGTCCGATGACCGCTTGCCGTTCTATCAGGGGGCGAGTCATATAGCTGCGTACAGGGCCAGACTGTGGGTACAACAGGCGCATTACAATCCGCAGCGTTTGGATGATGCCGCGCGCTGGGCGTGCGAGCGGAATCTGAAGTTAGACAGCGAGCGGTACAATGCGGGGCAGTTCGTTTTAGCGCGCCTGATCGTTGCCCAACACCAGCGCCGCGTCGCAAAGCCATTGTTCTCACTGTCCGCATTGTGCGATTTTTTGACGCGACAGCTTCGCGCAGCGCAGCGGTACAACGCGATCGGTTGGCAGATCGAAGTCTTGCTCTTGCAATCGCTGGTTCATCACGTGCAGGGCGATTTGCCGCAAGCTTTGGCAGCCTTGCAGCAGGCGCTCAATCTGGCCGAACCGGAAGGGTACGCGCGCGTTTTTCTGGATGAAGGGCCGCCGATGGCCGAATTGCTGCGTCTGGGCGCGCAACGCGGCGTGTGGCGTCCGGCCCGGCTGTCGGCTTATGCAGACCGGCTATTGGCTGCTTTCCCCGATTTTGCCGTCAGACCACCTGCTCCCGCCTTGCCTTCGGGCTTGATCGAACCTTTGAGCGAGCGTGAATTGGAAGTGTTGCGCCTGCTGGGCGAAGGCTTCTCCAATCGCCAGATTGCCGAGAGGCTGATCGTGACCGTGGGCACGGTCAAATCGCACGTCCACAACATCTATGGCAAGCTCGGCGTCGAGCGCCGCACCGAAGCGATTGCCCACGCCCGGGACCTGCATCTGTTGTAATCTCCCTCAGAAATCAACCGCGCAATCTATCCTTTGATAGATGACGCGCGCCGGGTTTGCGCGTATCATTGACGTTATGAGACAGAGAACGCGCAAACCGGACGAATATCGCATCCACATCCAGGGCCATTTGGACCCGCAGTGGTCGGACTGGTTCGAGTATATGGCCTTGATCCACAACGCGGACGGCACCACGACGCTCACCGGGCCGGTCGTGGATCAAGCGGCGCTGTACGGGCTGTTGGACAAGCTGCGCGATTTGGGCGTGCAGTTGATTTCGGTACAGCCTGACGAATTAGCGAAAGATGCGAGAGAGCG
>DAOUAY010000374.1:0-2885 GCA_034432995.1 Anaerolineae bacterium
ACCACCGTCCCCCTGCCCGAAATCGTCTCCACCAATCCCGCAAATCTTGAACGCAACGCGCCACCCTATACCGCTTTCGAGGTCACGTTCAACACTCCCATCGATCCCGACACGGTGATGCCCAATCTGACTATGATTCCGCCGTTGTCACCGACGTTGGTCTACACGTACTTCTCGCGCTACGACAACACGTTCGTCCTGCAATTTGGCGCGCAGCCTTCCACGGAATACGTCGTCAGTTTGGATAATGAGATTGCCGATCCCTACGGCAACACCATCCCGCGCGGGCGCACGGTGAAATTCCGCACCGGGCCGCTGCCGCCGAATTACCGTCTGCTCGTCCCGGATATAACCGGCACGTATGATGCCGCGCTGCCCGCGCAACTCATCATCGGCCACGTGAACGTGAGCCGGGTGAATCTGCGCCTCTACAAGCTGCCGTTGGATGCGCTGTTTACCTCGCGGTGGCAATGGGAAGAACAACTGCCCGCCGGCAACCAACTGCTCCGCGAATGGCAGCAGAATCTGGAGAGTCCGCTGGATAAACAAAGCTACTCCGTCGTCGACCTGACCGCGACGCCGGGCGGGACGTTGGAGCCGGGTCTCTATCTCCTGGAGACCGATTCGCCGGACGTCGCCAAAGAATACAGCTACTACTACAACCGGCGGCACATGATGGTCGTGTCGCACCTCAACCTCACACTGAAGAGCGCGCCGGAAGAGGCTTTCGTCTGGGCTACCGATCTGCGCACCGGCAAGGCGATCCCCAACCTGTCCCTTAACTTGGTGCAACAAGACGGCGGCAGCCTGGGAACCGCCGTCACCGACAATGACGGCATCGCTCGCGCCAGCCTGCCGCTGTATCGCAATAGCGTTATCGTCTACAGCGAACAACCCTTCGCCGCCGTCGCCGATGGATGGGGACGCGGCGTCAGCCCGTGGGACTTCGGCGTGGGAGAAGGCGAATACGCGCAGGAATACCGTACCTACGTCTACACCGATCGCCCCATCTACCGCCCCGGACAGACGGTTCAATTCAAGGGCGTGGTGCGCGCCGATAACGACGTCGCCTACAACCTACCGGATGTGCGCGGCGTCCAGGTCTCCATCCTCAACGCAGCCTACGAGGAAATCTACAACGAGCAGCTCACGCTCGGCGAGCTAGGCACGTTCGAGGGGACGCTTGATCTGGCAGAAGGCGCCGCCCTGGGCGATTACCAGGTCTACATCTCCTTTGGCGATTACGGCGGCTACGCCAGCTTCCAGGTGGCGGCCTATCGCGCGCCGGAGTTCGAGATCGTCGTGGAGACCGTCAAGACCGAGGCGCAACGCGGCGACGACGTGGCGGCGACGATTGCCGCGCGCTACTTCTTCGGCGGCCCGCTGGCGAATACCGCTGTACAGTGGAACGTTTTGGCCGAGACCTACCGCTTCCAGCCGCCGTGGGGCGGGCGCTACAGCTTCAGCGACGTGGACGATCCCTACACCTGCTTCGATTGCTGGTGGTGGTGGCGCGAATCGCCCGCCCGCGAACCCATCCTCAGCGGCACCGGCGCCACCGACGCCAACGGCGAACTGAGAATCACTCTGGACGGGACCGAATTGGAAGCAGCGCTCCGTGAATGGCACAAGAAACCAGCTTCCAGCAACCAGCTTCCAGCTTCACGCATCACACTCGAAGCCACCGCTACCGGCCCTGACAATCAGGCCATCTCCGGGCGCACGAGCGTCGTCGTCCACCCCGGCCCGTACTACATCGGCCTCAGCGCGCAGAAGTACGTGGGCGAAGCCGGGAAGCCGAGCAACATCGACCTGGTGACTGTCGATTGGGTAGGCACGCGCCTGGCCGGCAAAGCCATCAAAGTCGAATTCTACCGCCGCGAGTGGATCAACACCTTCGTCGAAAACGAATTCGGCGGCGGTTCCTGGTCTTGGGAGACCAAAGAGACGTTGGTGGACACAACCACCGTCACCACGAACGACCTCGGCGAGGCCGTGGCGACCTTCACCCCGGCGGAGGGCGGCTCCTACCACATCGTCGCCTCTCCCGCCTCCCCCCCATCGGGGGGGACTGAGGGGGGGATTCGCTCCTCTATCTTCATCTGGGTCTCCGGCAAGGACTACGTTGACTGGCGGCGCGAGAACAACGACCGCATCTCCCTCATCAGCGACAAGAACACCTACAAAGTCGGCGAAGCCGCCGAAATCCTGATCCCCTCGCCTTTCGAGGGTGAACATTTGGCCCTCATCACCGTCGAGCGCGCGAGCGTCCGGCGCTACGAGGTCATCCGGCTGACGAACAACAGCACGATCTACCGCCTGCCCATCACCCAGGGCGACATCCCCAACATCTACGTCTCCGTCGTGCTGATCAACAAGCGACAAGACGGCAAACCGGCGGATTTCAAAATGGGCCTGTTGCCGCTGGATGTAGACACACAACCCATAACCCTCAACCTGCAACTCGAAACCGATGTCGAACAAGCGCAACCCGGCGAGACGGTCGATTACACCCTCCGCGCGACGCTGCCCAACGGCGAACCGGCCGGCAACGTGGAACTCTCGCTCGACGTAGTGGATAAGGCCGTGCTCAGCCTGCGCCCGCGCAGCAGCGACATCGTGAAGGGCTTCTACGCCCGCCGGATGCTGCAAGTGAACACCGGCAGCGCGCTCAGCCTCTCCGTGAACCGCTACATCGAGGAAATCGCCGAAGATTTGGACCTGCAACTGGCGCAGGTATCCGGAATACGCGAAGCATACGCGGTGGCCGAGGATGCAGCAATGGAAGCGCCTGCCGCGATGCCTATGGCGATGGCGACAGCAGCGCCGATAGCCGCAGAAAAGGAATCGGCGAAGTACGCCGAAAACGTCGCGCCGCCGGCCGG
>DAOUAY010000375.1:0-11253 GCA_034432995.1 Anaerolineae bacterium
CCGCCGCGCTGCGCGAACCCGTGGACTTCGGACTTCTTCGCGTCCAGGCCCAGGTCGAGTCCGACTTGGGCGGCGATATCCGATGCGGTCAAAACGCCTTGCCCACCGACGCCTACGAAGAGCAGGTTTAAGTTCTCGATCATAATCTTTCTCCTTGCAAAAATCGCTTTGTTGAACGCTCTGTTGAACGCTTCCGGCGGATTACAATCCGCCGTTGCTACAACAACACGGGATTGTGATCCCGCGCAAGCCTATGATAGTTGAGGGTGTGGGGAGCGCACCCGTTCCCACACCCTCGCCCAAGCATTTATCCTTCCTCAACAGGCGCGATGGCCTGGGTTGGACAGACCTGCATACACACCGTACAGCCCGTACACAACAGCGGATCAATCGACGACTTCGGCTTGTTGTTCGTCGGATAAATTTCCTCACTTTTAAGAATCGCCGGGCAGCCGACGCGGAAGCACGCGCCGCAGGCGACGCACTTTTGCGGATCGACTTCCATACGTGGCTGGTAGTGGAAGTGCGGCGTGAAGACGCACGCGCCGCGCACGATCAGCACCGCCGGGCCGTCTTCGTGCTTCAGCGCCGCGCGGATGGCCTTGTTCATCGCGTCCACCTCCCAGGCGTTGACCTCTTCGACGTAGCTGACGCCCATTGCCTTGACGAGAGGCGCGATGTCGATGTGCCGGCCTTCCGCGCCCTGGAGCGTCGTGCCGGTGCCGGGATTGTGCTGCTGGCCCGTCATCGCGGTGATGCGGTTGTCGAGGATGGCGACGACGATGCCCGCGGACCCGCGGTCGTTGGCCTTGTTGTAGACAGCGGACGCGAGCGGCGCCATCCCCGCGTGGAAGAACGTGCTATCGCCGATAATCGTGACGACACCCTCCTGCCCCCCGGCCTGCTTGAAGCCGTGCCCCATCCCGATGCCGGCGCCCATCGAAATCAGCATGTCCATCGCCTCGAACGGCGGCAGCACGCCCATCGAGTAGCAGCCGATATCGCCGGGGATGACGACTTTGCGCTTGTTGCGGCTCAACGCATAGAAGAACGCGCGGTGCGGGCAGCCGGGGCAAAGCGCGGGTGGGCGGGCGGGAACGGTAATCGGTGAATCATGAATCATGAATCTCGAATCATGAATCTGGGTTCTTGAATCTTGATTCATGATTCTTGATTCATGATTTTCGATCAGTCCCGCTTTGGCCGCGCCGTGCCGCACCTTCGCCAGGGTCAACTCACCGCACAGCGGGAAGATGTCCTTGCCGTGGGCGACGGCGATCCCGGCGGCTTTGAGTTGGTCTTCGATGAAGGGATCCAGTTCTTCAAGGACGATCAGCGTTTCCACTTGCGCGGCGAAGTCGCGGATGGCCTGCATCGGCAGCGGGTAACTCATCCCCAACTTGAGGATGGAGGCGTGGGGCAGCACCTCGCGCGCGTACTGGTAGGCGATGCCGTTCGTCACGATGCCGAGCGCCTGGTCGTTCCACTCGACGCGGCTGACGCCCAGCTCGAAGGCCGTCATCTCGGCCCACTGTTGCACATCCAGCAGGCGCTGTTCGATGACGGGATGCCGCATCCGCGCGATGGCAGGCAGGATGACACGGGTGATTTCCGCCTCGCGCTCGAACGGCGGGAGGGGCTGGAACTCGCGCGCGCCGGGCGCGGTCGTCTCCACGGCGGACTTGGAGTGCGAGAGCCGCGTCGTCGAGCGCATCAACACCGGCGTGTGGAACTGCTCGCTCACGTCCAGCGCCACGCCCATGAACTGCCGGGCTTCCTCGCTGTCGGCGGGATCGAAGCACGGGAACTTGCCGAAGCGCGCGTACTGCCGGTTGTCCTGCTCGTTCTGCGACGAGAACGCGCCGGGATCGTCTGCGCTGATGAGCACCAGCCCGCCCTTCACCCCCGTGTACGACACCGACATCAGGCTGTCCGCGGCGACGTTCACGCCGACGTGCTTCATCACCGCGATGGTGCGCGCCCCGCCGAATGACGCGCCGATGGCGTTATCCAGCGCCACCTTCTCGTTGCTCGCCCACTCCGCCTTGATGCCGGGATAGCGCGCGAAGTTTTCGAGAATCTCCGTGGAGGGCGTTCCTGGATAGGCCGAGGCGTACTGCACGCCGGCCTCCCACGCGCCTAAAGCAAAGGCTTCGTTGCCGGAAAGTAATCGTTTCATTGCTGTGCCTCCCTGAAAAATAGTTGGAAGTCCGTAGTCCAAAGTCCCAAGTCGAAAGTCGAAACTCAGGAATCTGTACCAAATGTTACCTTGATTTATAATCTATGGACAAGTGATAGGTTGCGCCTTCTGCTACAATAGATATAATCAGTTTGTACGTTGAAACGTTCGCGCGTGCCAACGTAAACATGCCCGTTCTTCTGGTTAGCAAAAAAATGGCCTTGCGCACACTTTACCAAACGCTTCTCGATAGCGATCTAGCCCGCCTGCACGTGATCGCCCAACAGTGGGACATAACGTTGGCCGCCGAGCGCAAGCCCGATGTGGCGGCGGAACTGGCGGATGCGATGGCGCGCGCCGAAACCCTCGAGCGCATCATCGCCACTCTGGATGATCGTGCGCGTTTGGCGTTGGATGATCTCCTGCGGCGGGATGGATCGCTGCCCTGGGCGATTTTTACCCGTCGCTGGGGCGAACTCCGCGCCGTTGGGCCGGGACGCCTCGAACGCGAGGCATTGTGGCGCGAACCCGTTTCGGCGGTTGAACGCTTGTGGTATCTGGGATTAGTGCAGCGCGCCTTTGCCACGTGGCCCGCCGGTCAAATCGAAATGGCCTTTGTGCCGGAAGAATTGCGCCTTTACATGCCTACACCCGCGCCGTTGGAGATTGCGCCGCCTGTCCCTGTTGAGCCGCCCACGCACCAGGTTCCCGGCGCCGACGTACTGGCTGATGATTTGGTGACGCTGTTCGCGGCGTTGCAAATGGAGACGCTCGGCGCGGCTCCGACCGGTGAGAAGACTGCCTGGATGCGACTGCCGCAAGCGAGCGCCTTGCTCGGAACGTTGGCCCTGGAACAAGGTTGGCTTCAGCGCGACGAGCGGGATGTGCTGCGTCCGGTCGCCGAACCGATGCTGGCGTGGCTGCAAGCCGATGGCTGGTCGCAGTGGGAAGCGCTGGCCCGCGCGTGGATGGAGAGCGCCCGCTGGAACGACCTCGCCGCCATCTCGACGCTGCGTCCCGATCCGGTGCGCGAATGGCCCGCCGAACCGCGTGCTGCGCGTCAGGCGTTTCTCAAGCTATTGCGCCACTGCGCGCCGGACACCTGGTACACATTGGCAGAGTTTACCGCCTTTGTACGTGAACAAAATATGGATTTCTTGCGCCCGGATGGGGACTACGACGTCTGGGCATTGCGCGACGCGGCGACGGATAAGCCCATGCGCGGCCTCGAGGCCTGGGATGCAGTCGAAGGCGCGTGGATCGCGTTTGTGCTGAACGGCCCGCTGCACTGGCTGGGACTGGTCGATCTGGACAGTGCGCCGGCGACGTGTTTCCGTCTGAGCGCGGCATGTGCGGCGTTGTTGGCGCTTGGCGCTCCGCCGGTGTTGCCGGAACCGTCACCCTTGCGCCTGAGCGACGAAGGCGTGATCGCTGTGCCGTTGCGGCGGCGCTATGCGCGCTTTCAAGTGCGGCGGATCGCGCAGCCGTTGGCGTGGGGTGAGGATTACCGCTACCGGCTCACCCCCGCATCCTTGACGTTGGCGCGGCAGCAGCGCATCCCGGTGGCGCGCATCCTGGCGTTTCTTACAGAGGCAACCGGGCAGGCGCTCCCGGCGCATCTGCGGACCGCCATCGAGAGCGCCTATCAGGGCGGCGAACCGGTGCGTCTGGAACAAGTGTGGTTGTTGCGGGCGCCCGATCCAGCGTTGTTGGACCATCCGGCGTTGCGACGTTACATCCGCGAATCGCTGGGCGAAGGGATGGCGCTCATCCACGCCGCCGACCGTACCAAAGTGCTGGCGGTGTTAGCGCGTAACGGCGTCTTGCCAGATACGGATATTTAGCCGTCAGCAGTCAGCCATCAGCGGTTAGCTTTGAAGAGCTTCTGGCTGATAGCTGAAAGCTGATGGCTGAGAGCTAAACAGGGAGACTTATGGCCAAACACGAATTATACAAAAAGGTGACACAGGCTTATACTGCGCGTTTCCAGCAGTCGCCGCAGTTGGTGGTGCGCGCGCCGGGACGGGTCAACCTCATCGGCGAACACACCGATTACAACGACGGATTCGTGTTGCCGGTCGCCGTCGATCAGGCGGCGTGGTTGGCGGTCGGCGCAGTTGAAGGGCCATTGACGACAGTGCGCGCGTTCGACATCAAAAATGACGAGGCCGCCTTCGCCATGCAGAAGATCCCGGCCTCAGCGGGCGGTTGGCCCGATTATCCCAAAGGCGTCGTGTGGGCCTTCCTTGAACGTGGACTTCATCCTTCCCCCATCAACGCGGTGCTGGCTTCCGATGTGCCGGTTGGCGCGGGGATGTCGTCCTCGGCGGCGATCGAGCTGGCGTTTGCTTTTGCCTGGAACACGCTCGGACAATTCGACATCTCCCTTTCCGACCTGGCGCTGTTGTGCCAGCGGGCGGAGAACCAGTACGTGGGCGTGAACTGCGGTATCATGGATCAGATGATCAGCGCCTGCGGCAAAGCGGGTCATGCGATGATGCTCGACTCGCGCTCGCTGGAACGGCGCTACTTCCCGATGCCGGAGGGTGTGGCCATCGTCGTATCGGATAGTATGGTGCGTCGTTCGCTGGCGGCGTCGGAGTACAACGTGCGCCGGGCGCAGTGCGAACAGGCAGTGAGCCATTTGCAGGCCAACCTGCCGGAGATCAAGGCTTTGCGGGATGTGTCACTGCGCCAGTTGAAGCAGTTTGGCCGCGATCTGCCGGAAGTCGTCTACCGGCGTGCGCGGCACGTCGTCACAGAAAACGACCGGGTGCTGAAATTCGCCCGCGCGCTGCACGCCGGCGATATTGATGCGGCCGGCGCGTTGATGATCGAGGGCCATCGCAGTTTGCGCGATGATTACGAAGTGAGCGCGGTGGAGCTGGATGCGCTGGTCGAAGCGGCGGTGGAGGTCCCCGGCTGCTACGGCGCGCGCCTGACCGGCGCGGGATTCGGCGGGTGTACGATCGCCCTGGTGGCCGAAGATGCTGTCCCCGAATTCAAAGCGCACATCGCCAAAGCCTACGATGAGCGTTTTGGCAAGCAGCCCGCTGTCTACGTCACCCATCCGGCTGACGGCGTTGCTGCCATCCAGTAGCGATTTTTGAAGACTCAGTCAATCCAATTTTGCTCGGTCTGGATCGCCATATCCAGATCGGAACGGGGATCTGGCGATCCCCTCGGAGCATTTTGTGATCTACTGAGACGATGTGACTATCAGACCAAAGACTAACGGACTATTTTCAAAGGAGCGGAATATGAACATAGGCATTCCCAAAGAACGACTCTGTGGAGAAGAGCGCGTCGGATTGACGCCGGCCGGTGTGGGGCTGTTGACGAAGGCCGGTCACAAGTGTTATGTGGAGGTAGGCGCAGGTTCAGGCGCCGGTTTCGACGATTACGACTACGAGCGCATGGGCGCGACGCTGCTCTCGACTGGCGAGGAGCTTTACGGCAGTAGTTCGCTGGTGCTCAAGGCGCAGCGCCCTACTTTTGAAGAGATTGTCTGGATGCCTGTCGGTCAGACCTTGATATGCTTTCTCCATTTGGTATTGCTTCCTCAAGCTGAATTGGACGAGCTGCAAAAGCGCAAAGTGACGGCCATCGCTTATGAGATGATCTCCAAAGATGGCCGTGATTTTCCCATCCTCAAAACGATGAGCGAAATTGCTGGGCGCCTGGCGCCCTACATCGCCGGGACGCTGCTGATGCGCACGCATGGTGGGCGCGGGGTGTTGTTGAACGGCGCGCCGGGCGTCTCCGCCGGTGAAGTGGTCATTCTGGGCGGCGGCGTCTTGGGCATGAACGCTGCGCGCGCTTTTGTCGGGTTAGGCGCAAAAGTCTTCATCCTCAGCCGCTCGCTGGACCGGCTGCGCTATCTGGAGGAGTATTTCCAGGGGCGGGTGACCACGATGATTGATCACGATTTCAACGTGGCCTACACCACGCGCTTTGCCGATGTCGTCATCGGCGCAGTGCGTGATCCGGGCAAGCGTTCGCCGGTGATGATAACCCGTGAGATGCTGCGCACGATGCGTAAAGGCTCGGTCATTATAGATTTCGCTATTGACCAAGGCGGCTGCGCGGAGACAAGCCGCCCCACCTCTTTTGCCAATCCCTCCTACATTGAAGAGGATGTGGTGCATTACTGCGTCCCCAATGTGCCCGGCGGCGTGCCGCGCACCTCGACGCACGCGTTCAACAACGCGGCCTGGTCTTACATCCAGCACATCACCAACATGGGGACGGTTTCCGCCCTGGCGCAGAACGAGGCTTTGCGTAATGGCGTCGCCATCCGCAACGGCGAGATCATCGAACCGCAGTTCACCCCACGGCACTAATGCGTATAAAAAACCGAGATTCCGCCAATTATCCCGGCTTTCCGATTCGTAATTCGTAATTCGCAATTCGTTAGGAGGTGGAGCTTGTTTCACGCACTTGTCGCTATCAAGCAGGTGCCGGACACGACCAACATCCGCATCGACCCCGAGACGGGCAACCTGGTGCGAGAGGGTGTGCCGGCGATCATGAACCCTTACGACGCGCACGCGCTGGCATCCGCCGTGGAGTGGAAGCGCAAGCTGGGGGGGAAGGTGACGATCGTTTCGATGGGGCCGGCCTCGTTCACGGTGACGATCCGAGAGGCCGTCGAATTGGGGGCCGATGCCGGTTATCTCATCTCGGACCGCAAGTTTGCCGGCGCGGACACCCTGGCGACCTCTTACGTGCTCGCCCAGGTGATCCAGATGATCCACGCGAAAGACCCCATCGATGTGGTCTTCTTCGGCAAGCAGGCCATCGACGGCGATACAGCCCAGGTCGGTCCAGGCGTGGCGGTGCGGCTCGATCTGCCGATCATCACCTACGCGGTCAAAATCCGCGACATCGATCTCGCCAAACGCCAGATCGTCGTCGAGCGCAAGACCGAACGCTGGACGGAAGTCGTCGAAGCGCCGCTGCCCGCGCTGGTGACGTGCGAGAAGGAGATCGCCGCGGTGCCCTTTGCGCCGCTGCCCGATCTCATCCGCTCGCTGCGCTACGAGCCAGAGGTGCTGACGGTGGACAATGCGGGTATCTTCGATGCAGAACATATCGGCGTGCGTGGTTCGCCTACGGTGGTCTTCAAGATGGGAACGCCGCCGTTGCCTGAGGCCGGTGAGAAGATCAACAGCCGTGAGATCGGCGTAGACGCTGCTGTCGCCACGGCGTTCGCCAAGGCCGACGCCGCGGGCATCCTCACCGCGGTTCTGGGAGGTGCCCGATGAGCGCGCGACGATTCTGGGTTTTCATCGAACAGGAAGAGGGCAAAGCGCATCCGGTTTCCTGGGAACTGTTGGGCGTCGCCAGCCGGCTCGCTTCTGAGGTCAAAGAAGAGGCCGATGCCGCCGGTGATACCGTCCACGTCGAATGTATCCTCCTGGGCGACCAGGTCGAGGGGATCGCGCAAGAGGCCATCAAGTACGGCGCGGAGCGCGTCTATCTGGTGGACGAGCCGGAACTGGAGAACTACCGCAACTGCCCGTACTACAAATGCATCGTGGGTGTGGTGCGCAAATACGAGCCGGAGGTCTTCCTCATCGGCGCGACGACGTTGGGCCGCGATCTGGCCGGCGCGGTGGCGACGTCGCTGCGCACCGGGCTGACTGCCGACTGCACCGGGCTGGAAATGGGCGAGGTGAAAGGTTCGGCGCAGCGCTTGCTCCTGGCGACCCGCCCCGCGTTCGGCGGCAACATCATGGCGACGATCCTCTGCCGTCAAAGCCGCCCGCAGATGTCGAGCGTGCGCCCGCGCGTGTTCCCCATGCCGCCGCACAACCCGGAGGCCGCCGGGGAAATCGTCCGTGAGGAGATCCCGCTGGACGAGAAAGACACCGAAGCCTGCATCCTGGAGTTCATCCGCGATCAGGCCGAGAGCGTCGATATCGAATACGCGGATGTCATCGTCTCCGGCGGGCGCGGCCTGGGCACGCCCGAAGGCTTCAAGTTGATCGAGGAACTGGCGCACGAGTTGGGCGGCGTCGTTGGCGCTTCTCGCCCCTGCGTGGATGCCGGCTGGATCAGCTACGCGCATCAGGTGGGGCAATCCGGGCGGACGGTGCGGCCCAAGCTCTACATCGCCGCCGGGATTTCCGGGGCCTTGCAGCACAAAGTCGGCATGCAGAACTCCGACTTCATCATCGCCATCAACTCCGATCCCAACGCCCCCATCTTCGACGTGGCTGACGTCGGCATCGTGGGCGATCTCTTCGAGGTAATCCCGGCGATGATCAAAGACATCAAGGCGCGCAAGGAGGCTCTGGCATGAACACCAATGATGAAAAAATCCGCTTCGATGCCATCGTAGTCGGCGCGGGATTGGCCGGGTCCGCGGCGGCGATGATCATGGCCCGCGCGGGCTTGAACGTCGCGTTGATCGAGCGCGGGCAGAAAGCGGGCGGCAAGAACTACTTCGGCGGCGCGATCTACACGCACGCCATTGGTGAAGTGCTGCCCGACTTTATGGATCGCAAGCCGCCGTTCGAGCGCCCCGTCACCGAAGCGGGGTTCTGGATGCTCTCGAAGGACGGTGGCCTCACCAAGATGACGGTGCAGGGCGGCAAACTGGGCGCCGAACCCGCCGATGCGTATATGGCGTCGCGCGCGGTCTTCGACGTGTGGTGGGCCGACCAGGCGCAGCGAGAGGGCGCGCTGCTGATCCCCAAAACATCGGTCGTGGACTTCATCCGCGACAGCGCCGGGCAGGTCATCGGCGTGAAAACCGATCGCGCGCAAGGCGACGTCTACGCGCCGGTCGTGATCATCTGCGAGGGCGTCAACAACATCTTGTCGCAGAAGCTCGGTTTGATCGATCACGATCTGGAACCGGCGCACATGGCGCTGGCCTTCAAGCAGGTCATCGCGCTGCCGATGGACACCATCAACGCGCGCTTCGGTCTGCCCGACGAGAAGCACGGGGTGGCGGCGTCGGTGCTGGGCGACGTCTCGCTTGGTCTGCCGGGCATGGGCTTCGTCTACACCAACAACACCAGCGTCTCCGTGGGTTTGGGGATGATGCTGGATGCGGTGGTCGAATATCGCCTGAAGCCTTACGAGGTCTTGCAGCGGTATCTGCGCCACCCGGCGATTGCGCCGCTGATCAAGGGCGGGCAGTTGATGGAATACGGCGCGCACCTGATCCCCGAAGGCGGCTACCGCGACATGCCCAAGCTGTTCACCGGCGGGGCGATGGTCGCGGGCGACGCTGCCTCGATGGTCAACGCGCTGCACTGGGAGGGCACCAACATGGCGATCGTCGCCGGGAAGCTGGCTGCCGAGACGGCGATCGAGGCGCACAAGCGTAGCGATTTCTCCGCACAGGTGCTCTCGCAGTATGAGGCGCAGTTGAAGGATCGCTTCATTCTGAAAGACATGAAACAGTATCGCAACTTCGCCCGCTTCCTGGAAACGCATCCTGAGTTCATGGATGCGTATCCGGGCTTCATCAACGACGCGCTGGGGCAGTTCTTCAGCGCCTACGGGATGCCGAAGAAGAAGCTGTTCAAGAATATCCTGGGGAGTCTTACCAGTCGCCGCCAGTTGTTCAAGGCCGTGGGCGACATGCTCTCTATGGGAAGGGCGGTGATGGGATGGTAATGAAAAAAGGGGACGCATTCAGTGTGAAGGAACTGCCGCAGGATTTGAAGGACAGCCTGCCCGACGTGTACGTGGATGATTTGCTGGTGTCGCTCAAGTACTTCATCGACGAGGAGCAGAGCCATCTCAAGATCAAGGATCACGCGGTCTGCGCGCGCTGCCAGTACAAGCCCTGCATCGACTTCTGCCCGGTGGGCGTCTACACGTTGGCCCACGATGGCAAGATTCAGGTCGCGTACCAGGCGTGCGTCGAGTGCGGGAGTTGCCGGGTGGGATGCCCTTATGAGAACATCGAATGGACGTTGCCGCGCGGCGGGTTCGGCGTCGCGTACAAGTTCGGATAAGATCAAGGTGATGCAATACCGCGCAGTCTCACGACTGCGCGGTATTTTTTTTCGTCAGCAGATTGAGCAGATGAAGCAGATTTTTCCGAAAGGCTGTGGCCGGTCTCCGACCGCGCCACCGCAGCGCCTGGCTTGGCCCGGGCACGGTCAGAGACCGGCCCGAGCGAGAGGATGACAAGTTTAGGCGTTGGCCTGCTTCCAGAGCGCGACGGCGGCGTCGCTTTCCACGTCCTCCGTCGCCGTGAAGAGGTCGGTGGGCTTGGGCGACTCGGCAACGATGGGGTTTTCCAGCGCCTTGAGCGCGGTTTGCATGGGCAGGCCGGCGGCGAGCATCTTCTTCAGGAGCAGCGGCGGCTGCTTCTCGATGTCCAGATCGAGAATCTTGCCGAAGAAGTTGTTGATCTCGAACAGACCTTCGCACGGCCCGGCGGAGAGGTGCACGCCGTTGTTGGCGATGCTGACCGTGCCCAGTCCGTAGTCCTCGGCGTGGGCGTAGAGCGTGCCGCGGATGGAGTGGGGGACGGCCTTCTCCGGGAACGTCGCGCCGACCATCTCGTTGCGCAGCGTGGCCCAGGGCGTGTCCGAATGGACCAACACCAGCACGATGCGGTGGGTGGGATCGGTGAAGTGCAGCAGTTGCGCGGGGTGGAAGCCGTTGACCAGGATGAAGTCCTCCCCGTCTTTGGTGTAGAGCTGCACGTAAAAACCGCTTCTGATCTTGAGTGATTTTTTGGTGAACCACAGCGTATCCAGGTCAAAGCAATTCTCAGCCGGATGCGCCTTCAGATATTCGTGCCCGCCGTAGATGGTGATGCCGTCCAGCGCAGGGAGTCCGAGCGCCTCGGCGATCTTTTGCCGGTCGTCCGCATCCACCATCTGCGAAGCGAAGCGCGAGAGCCGGTTGATGTAGCCGTAGTGCCGGTTCATGATCTCCGCTTCTTCGAGGACTTTGCCGCCCACCACGGCTGCGCCGCTCACGACGGCCCCAAACTCGGCCAGTTTGGTGAAGACAAGATCGAGCGCCGCTTCCACCTGGGCGGTGTCTTTCACCATAAAGATTTCCGGCTTCACGAAGAGCAGCAGCTCATTGCGATG